>JAAYFB010000139.1 GCA_012728465.1 Proteiniphilum sp.
ATTCTAATGAATTTGATGTAAGAGCTGCTGGTACTGCTATGCGATTTCTTACAGCATTTCTATCGGGAGTGGATGGAGAGTGGATATTGAAAGGATCAAAACGAATGCCCGAACGCCCAATTCATCCGCTAGTTGACACACTTGTGTCTCTAGGAGCTGATATAGAGTATTTGGAAAATAGAGGCTTCCCTCCATTAAAAATAAAAGGTAAGAAGCTAAATGGGGGAGAAGTTTATGTGTCAGGGAGCATAAGTTCACAGTTTATTTCTGCCTTAATGATGGTGGCACCAGTAATGAGAGATGGATTAACGTTGCATATTCAAGATGAAATAATATCAAAACCATATATCCATTTAACTGCAAAGTTGATGGAGGAATTTGGTGTTCATGTTAAGTGGGATGATGATAAAATTCAAATAAAGCCACAAGCATATAAACCTATAAAATATAGAGTGGAGCCTGATTGGTCGGCAGCATCTTATTGGTATGAGATGGTGGCATTGATGCCTGGCTCTGAGGTGTTACTTAAGGGCTTGTATGAAAAGAGCTATCAAGGTGATGCCAACATCGTAAATTTGTTTAAAGACTTAGGAGTGTCATCAGAGTTTACGGATGAGGGTGTTATAATACGAAATAGCGGAAGAAGAACTAAGAAGTTTTTTCATAATTTCATACAAGAACCAGATTTGGCACAAACTTTTGCTGCAACATGTTGTTTTCTTAAGATACCATTTGTATTCTCTGGTATTCAAAGTTTGAGAATTAAAGAGACAAATAGGGTTGAGGCACTAATGATAGAGCTTAAGAAGCTAGGATATGTATTGAAGGATAGCTCAAATGAGATGTTTGAGTGGGATGGTGAAAGATGCTTTGCAGAAGAAAATCCAGCTATAGATACCTACGAAGATCATCGCATGGCCATGTCGCTAGCTCCTGCGTCAGTGCCCCTAAAAACGATATTAATAAATCAGCCAGGTGTAGTTTCTAAATCATATCCATACTTTTGGGATGATCTGAAAAAGGCTGGCTTTACAATCGAAACTTTATAAAATACAGAGTTATGACAAGTTTATATATATTAGTAGGAATCATTGTCTTTTTTGCATTAGCCTTAACGCTATCAAACAAAGTGCAACACAAAAAAGGCAATACTGAGGCTCGAGAAACTCCTGAACCAGTAATAAAATTGGACTTCACCTCAGAGAGTATGTGTTGTGGAGCTCACGAAGTGTGTGAGGAAGATTCTCTTATCGCAGCATTTAACGAAAATATTGAGTATTTCGATGATGAAGAACTGGATCGATTCAAATTAAGAGATTCAGCAGATTATAGCGAAGATGAAGCCGATGAATTTAGGGAGATTTTCTATACAGTAATGGATGGAGAGAAGCCAAAATGGATTCGTAGTTTGCAAATGCGAGAAATATCATTGCCTGACCAAATGAAAGATGAGGTAGTAATGGTTGTGAGCGATATGCGAGATGTAAAGCTTCATTATGCCTAAACAAATAATATGTTGAGAACCTGGGTAAGTGATTTGTAATTTGCTTTGGGTACTCGTCTAGGGGGCGAGGGGTTGTATAGATTGCACCTTTCGCCTTCATATTTATCACTAACAATAGGAACATGGATATACTCGATTTACTCAATTATGCTTTCTTTCGTAATGCCCTTTTAGGCAGTCTGTTTGCAAGCATTGCTTGTGGCATTATTGGCACATACGTTGTGTCGCGTCGCTTGGTGTTTATAAGTGGTGGCATTACGCATGCATCATTTGGTGGACTGGGTGTGGGTTTTTATTTTGGCATTAATCCAATATTTTCAGCAATGATCTTTTCCGTCATGTCAGCTTTTGGCATTCAGTGGCTGTCAGAGAAACAGGGTGTGCGTGAGGATTCAGCAATTGCTGTTTTTTGGTCTCTCGGCATGGCTGTAGGTATTATGCTTACATTCTTAACTCCTGGTTTTACACCCAATTTGTCGGAATATCTTTTTGGGAATATACTCACTGTAACCACAAATGATATTATTTCACTTGTAGTATTGTCGGTATTGTTGCTATTGTTTTTTATTGCAAACTACCACTCAATAGTCTCTGTTTCGTTTGATACACAGTTTGCTAAATCACGTCGCATTCATACTCAAATAATCGAATATGCAATGATGATGTTTATTGCGGTTACTATTGTTTTGAGTATCCGATTGGTGGGTATAGTGTTATTAATGTCACTCATTACTATTCCACAAATGACAGCCAACTTGTTTACTGTTAATTACTCCAAGATGATTTTGCTTTCCATCCTAATAAGCCTTGTGGGATGTGTAACTGGTTTGCTTTTGTCCTACTATCTAAATGTTCCATCTGGGGCATTTATTATTTTTGTTTTAATAATGCTTTTCTTTTTAGGGAAATGCATAAAATACGTTGTTAAGAGAGGAAAAAAGATATAATAAGGCTAGAATATGAATTTTATAGATTTATATAGTTTCGTTTTTTTAGATAGTACCAGAAACTATATATGATAACCTTTTGTAGTATTACTCATATTTTAATTGCTTTAATACATACGACCATAAACTTTACAGTTGCAACGTGCAATAGTTTTTTTGTTTTCCTCATATCATATTAGCAATATTTCATGACTTTGTGAGTTATTATTATTAGAGGTAAATTAATGGAATTCAAATTCAATTGTGTCGTTGAGAGATAGAAGATTAGGGATAATATGGGAAATATTATTTATTTTCCTTATTGTAGGCTGTTCTACCCAAAAGAACACCCCATCTTCTCGTGCCTATCACGAACTTACTACTAGATATAATGTTTTTTTTAATGCTGAGGAGTCATACAATGAGACTTTAAATGCCACCTATGAGAGTCACAAAGATAATTGGAACTCCATTTTGCCACTTTATCCTAATTGCAGTAATGATAATGATACTACCCAAAAGGTGCTAGGTGGGCAGTTTACTAGGGTAGTTGAAAAAACCACCAAAGCAATTCAAGAGCACTCAATATCTGCAAAGCCAAAACGTGAAAGGGAGAAAATGAATAGGCAACAATATCGTGATTGGCTACGACAGAATGAGTTTAATCCCTTCATTGATAAGGCTTGGATACTTATGGGCAAGGCTCATGTTCAAAATGGTGATTATATGGAGGCTATTTCCGTATTTGCAAATACAATCAGATTGTTTAGTTATGATTTAGATGTGGTTTCGGAAGCACAAATATGGCTGGTGCGTGCCTATGCCGAGATTGGGTGGTACATGGATGCTGAATTGCTTGTTGAGGGATTGATGGCTAGGAAAATAAGTGAAACTTTGCAACATGACTTTGCAGGTGCTCATGCCAACCTTTTATTAAAACAAAAACAATACGAAGAGGCTATTCCATTGCTCGAAACAGCTATAGCAGGTGAGCGAAATAGTTCACAACGAAGGCGTATGCAATTTTTGCTAGGGCAAATATATGCTCACTTGGGCAAAAATAATGAGGCTTATCTCGCATTTGATAAGTTGAAAGGAATAAACACACCCTATGATGTTACTTTAAATGTCATGTTGGCACAATCTAGGGTGGCAAATGACTCGAAGCAAATAATTGATGCACTGATGCGACAAACTAAGAGGGCCAATAATGAACAGAATTTAGACAAAATATATGGTGCGATAGGTGATTACTATTTGTTGCATGCTGATACCACAAGTGCTATAGAAAATTATTTAAATGCAGAGTCAAAAAGTATATCTAAAGGAGTAGATAAAGCATTGGTGCAAGAGAAATTGGGTTGGATTTATTATCTCAACAAGGATTATGTGTCGTCAGGTGAGAGGTATAATGAGGCAGCTACTATTTTCCCGCCAAGTCATATTAAGTATAAAGAGGTGCTACATCGTGCCGAAGTGTTGGGCGAACTGGTTCCACATATTAAAAAACTTCGAATGCAAGATAGTTTGTTGCATCTAGCAAACCTTCCTCGTGAAGAGCAATTGAAAATTATTAATAACCATATTGTGCATCTAAAGCAAATGGAGAAGGGTGAATCCACTCGTGCAATTGTGGAGGAGTTGGTAAAGTCGAATCCCACAACTGAAATGCCAACACTTTCGCAAAATGGTACGAAAGGGGTGTTCTATTTTTACAATCCGCAACTAGTAGCTCGAGGCGTAACTGAGTTTAAGAAGAGATGGGGCAACAGAACCTTGGTTGATAATTGGAGATTGTCTAATAATAATACGATAGGCACAAATCAAAACTTTGATATTAATGATGCTTATGCAGAAATTGTCACTTCATCTAGCACTGAGCAGAAGATAATATTTATGCCCGAATATTGGTTGGGGCAGTTACCAACTTCACCCGAAGCAGTTGATGCTTCGAAAAAGATAATCGAATCTAGTTTGTTTGCCATTGGAAATATTGCTAAGAATAGGTTGAACGATGTTGATTTGGCAATAAATAGTTACACCCGCTTGTGCGACGATTTTCCTAGAAGTGAGTTTGCTATTGACGCTATCTATAATATGTATATGATTTATAGACAAGCTAACGATGTTAATATGGCAAGTGTGTATCGAAATAGAATAGTTTCGGATTATCCTGATAGCGATTTTGCTGAGATGCTTACAGATCCAGAGTATGAAGCGGTGATGACAAATTTTGCTAAGATGGAGGACGCGCTATATCAAGGCACCTATAAATTCTATCGTGATGGCGATTATGGTTCGGTGCAACAAAGTTATGAAAAGGCTACTCGCCTATTTCGAGATGGAAGGTTGATGCCAAAATTTAGTTTGCTTAATGCTTTGTCCTATGCAATTATGGGAGATAATGAGAGCCTCAAAAGTAGTCTTGAGAAATTGGTATCCTCATTTCCCGAAAGCGACGAAACTACATTTGCACAAAGTGTTCTCGAAGGATTGACGCAAGGTAGGGAGTTGGTTGCAAATGCGAATGTGATGAGCGATATGGGATGGGTGTCGGGTGTCATCACTTCAACTTCTGAAGGAGAAATCATAGAGTATTCGACAGAGTTTGTTAACGATAAAGAGCAACCACATAGTTTGTTATTGTTATTTGACGACAAAAGGCAAAGTAGAAATGAACTACTATTTGCCGTTGCCAATCACAACTTCTCGACATATCTACTTAGATCCTTTTCCACATCATTCGTCAATATAGGGGGTGTAAATGCCATGTGTATAAAGACATTTAACTCTTATGACGAAGCCAAATTATATACTACTCGCATATCAAGCGATGAGCAATTGAGAGAAATAATCGTAGATTCGTTAACCACACTTGTAGTGTCAGATGCTAATCTAGCCCTATTGTGGTCCAGTAAGTCTGTTAAGCAATACATTGAGCATATGAGCTCGGCGCATGGCACGATATATAGTGAAAACAAAAAAGATGATGCTGAATCAAATATTGAGCACACTATTGATACTTTTGTGCCTTTGGATGAAAAAGAAAATAATATCGAGGATAAGAAAGATATTTCGGAAGAGGCTGATGAAACGCCAATCCATCGTCCACGAGTTAACGAGGATGTAAAGCCAGCAACTATCGAGGAGAAGTTGCAAGAGCTGGAGCGACGTCAACAACAGGCTATGAGTCAATCTGAACAGCTTATGTCTGATAGTGAGAGGAAAAAGCAACATCGCGAGCGCGAAAAGGAACGTAAGGAGTTATTAAAGCAGCGTCAGCGCGAAATTAAAGCTAAAGAGAAAGAGCGGAATTTGGAGCTGAAACGTCGTGAGAAGGAGCGTGAACAAAAAATAAAAGAGCAAGAAATAATTCGCAAAGCCAAGCTGCAAGAGCGAGAGAGGATTTTGCGAGAACAAAAAAGATAAATAATAGATATGAGAAAAATAGTTTTTGCAACTAACAATAAGCATAAGCTTGATGAAATAAAAGAGATTACGAAGGGTAAACTTGAGATACTTAGCCTCTCAGATATTGGCTGCTATGACGACATAGAGGAGACGGGAACAACATTTGAGGCAAATGCACTTATCAAAGCGCAGTATGTGAAAAGCAAATATGGATATGATTGCTTTGCCGATGACTCGGGCTTGCAGGTGGATGCTTTGGCAGGAAAGCCTGGAGTATATACGGCACGATATGCAGGTGAAAAGGCTTCTTCGGATGATAATATGACTAAGTTGTTAGCCGAATTGAGTGGTAATGATAACAGAAATGCAAGATTTAAAGCCGTGATTGCTCTCATTGAGAACGGTAACAATCATTTTTTTGAGGGAACAATCGATGGCATCATTGCTCAATCTAAAAGCGGTGTTGGTGGTTTTGGTTACGACCCCATCTTTGTGCCAAATGGATATTCGCAAACATTTGCCGAGCTCGACATTGCTATAAAAAATCAAATAAGTCATCGAGCAAAAGCAGTGAAGGGCTTAATTGAATTCTTATCTAACCATTTTGATGTTTAACATTGATGCAATTATTATTAGCAGCTTGTGATAGAAGGAATCATTTCTTCTATTCCTTTTATTTTGTAATAATATTATAGACTTTCGCATCTGTATCAAATCATTTTTGTGTGATGCCAAGGTAGGCATTTGTCAAAAACACCTTGTTTTATGAAATGGAAAGGTGGGCATTTAACAAAAAAAGTTTTTATAGTGGGATGGAAAGGTGGTCACTTAACAAAAACACCTTTTTTCATGAGATGGAAAGGTGGGCATTTAACAAAAACAACTTTTTTCATGAGATGGAAAGGTGGGCACCTCACCAAAATATATATATCGATGATTAATCAAGATTGGCAATAGATAAAAATATGTATTTTATTGACAATACTACTTCTAACTTTCATTTCAACAGATTTCGTAAAGATTATTTGTCAACGTATCCGATTGAAATCGACAAAATCAGAGCTTGAACGATGACAATTTATAAGTAAATGAACTTGCGTGAGGTGAAAACTAACATAAGTAGAGTGGGTTAGATATATTTGGACGGTTAATTTTTCAACATATCATACAAAAACCTATCCTCATGATTAAAATATTGAGGATAGGTTTCAACGAAAAAATGTAGCTCTGCGTAAAGAAGTATTCTCGGCTACTAAATTTTTATGGTTCTTCCTTCTTTACTGCTTTGGAAGGCTATTTCAATAATCTTCATCACATTGCGTGCCTCTTCCGGTTTCACTGCCAATTCGTTCTTTCCCCAAATAGCATCACGCACGTTCGCAAAATATTCGCGATAGTCGCCATGTTCGCTCTCTACCTTGCCTTCAATTTTTACCCCTTTATAATCAACATTAATGGTGCCCCAAATATTTTCTGGCTCACGACCCCAATCCGCTGTGTTGGGTATTGCACCTGCATTTAGGGTTGCTTCTTGTACGTCTAATCCATACTTAATGTAAGATCCATTCATCCCATGAAGCATAAATGTGGGTCCAGGTATTTTGCAAATCATCCCAGACTTTAGCACAGCTGTGAGTTTTGGATAATGAAGTCTAACATCAAACTGATCGTCAGCCTTGGCCCATTCGCGTTGCGAAGTAATTTCGGCAGTTACTGCCTCTGGCATTCCAAAGAACCAAAGAGCCTGATCTATAAGATGCGAACCCAAATCGTAAAAAATTCCAGAACCTGGAAGTGCCTCTTCGCGCCAAGCTCCACTTGGTCTAGCTTCGGGTCTGTATCTATCAAAATGTGTTTCGTAAGCAACCACGTCGCCTAGCATGCCTGAGTCCAAAAGTTTTTTAACAGTTTTAGTGTCACTAGTGAAACGTCGGTTGTGATACACTGTAAGTATAAGTTTTTTGTCTTTGGCTAATGCTAATAGCTCGTCTGCTTCTTCAACCGATACTGTAAATGGTTTTTCTACAATAACATGCTTCCCAGCATTCAGCGCCTCTTTTGCCCATCTAAAATGATCGGTGTTGGGAGAAGTTACGATAACCAAGTCTATGTCTTTGTTGTCAATAATTTGCTGACCCCCTGGTACTACTAGTGTAGATGGGTACCTATTGTTTACCATCTTGATGCTATTAGGATTTGATGTGCTAATACTTGTTAGCTCATATCCATCTACCACATCTACAAAGGGGGCATGAAAAACTCTGCCCGATAATCCATAACCTATAATACCTGTACGAATAATGTTTGACATAATTTAATAATTTAAAAAGATTTATATATTCAAAGATAATGATTTAAATTGTGAAATGAAACGTTTGCTAACTTAAATTGGGATGTGGTAATGGTTGAGGTCTCTGATTGCGGTTAAGTATTAGATATGATGGTTTTTGATAGTTATGTGTTTGTGTTGAGAAATAACAAAATGTGAGGGAGCGTTGGTCTCTCCCTCACTATGACGAATAAATTTATTTATCTTTTTTTCTTCTCTGGATCTCTTTTTCAATCAAGATTAGCTCCCTGCTCGATTGCCCTTTCACCGAAGAGTTTTCCTCCGCTCGCCTAAATAGGTATGGCATCATCGTTCTTACTTCACCATATGGGACATATTTCACTACGTTGTATCCTCTCTCTGCTAGGTTGTAGGTTATGTGATCACTCATCCCGTACAATTGTGAGAAATATATTGAAGGATGATTGTGAGGAATATCGTGTTCATCCATAAGTGTAGCAAGTAGTTGCGAGCTATTCTCGTTGTGAGTGGCAACCATAAAGTTTATTGTGTCAAGGTGCTTGATAAAATAACGGATGATATCATCGAAATCTTTGTCAGTAGCAATTTTATCAGAATGTATGGGTGATTTGTATCCAATATTGTTAGCTCTTTCTCGCTCAATTTCCATGTATGCACCTCTCACTATCTTCAATCCAAACTTAAAACCTTTCTCAAGCGATATCCTGTGATGCTCCTTAAGTCGATGAATAGAGTCGTGCCTATACATTTGGTAAGTATTCTGAACAATGGGCTTCTCTTTATTATATTTCTCCATCATTTCCATAACTATGTCATCCAATACGGGTTGAATCCACGAGTGTTCTGCATCAATAAGTACGGGTACACCTAGTTCGTAGCCCCGTTTAAAAATGGCATCCACTCTTTCGTATATGCGTTCGAATTCTTCATCCTCCTCATCAGTAATTTCTACTTTGTCGCTAATTTTTGCAAGTAGCTCAAAACGACCAATACCCGTAATTTTGAATGCACTAAAGGGAACATTTTTATTATTTTTGGCAAACTTTATTGTTCTTATTACCTCTTTGCAAGTAGCATCAAAGAGTTCGTCTTTCTCCTCACCTTCCACAGCAAAGTCAAGGATCGTCCCAACATTGCGCTGCGCCAATTTGTTTATAGTGTTGGCACAATCGGAAATAGATGTGCCACCCACAAAATGCCTGTATAATGTTTTGCGAATAATCCATCCGATGGGTAGATGAAGCGCAAAGGCAAAATTTACCGCATGTTTTCCTAGTCTCACTATCGAGCTATTGTTCATCACCTTAAAAAGCATATGAGCTTCGCGTAGCTCAGAGTTTGTTTTGTTTCTGAATGCAATTTCAGAGTTGCTGAAATTTATGTTTGTCTTAATTTCGTGCATAATAATATTAAAGTGTTAGATTTTACACAAAAATATAATTTAATTTGAATTAAACTGCTTTATCTTACAAGTTTATTTCAAATGCAAGCTTTATGGCATAAAAAATACAAAATATTTGTAGGCTCTATCTTACTTTAGGTTGTTAAATTGGATTTCGGATAGTTTAATATCAAATAATAGGTTTTGTAATTCTCTTTTTTTGTGTAGATTTGTACTAATCATTGTAATATTCATAAACCATTAAAATACTATTTGACTTATGCCAAAAGGAATTTATAGATTGCCTAAAATTGCAAATGAACCTGTATTGAGCTATGCTCCGGGTACACAAGAAAGGAAAGCTCTTCAATTAAAGCTTGCTGAACTAAATAAAGGTGGTTTGGACTTACCTATGATAATAGGTGGTAAAGAAGTGCGTACAAATAACCTGATCGATATTCGCCCTCCGCACAATCATAAAAATGTTTTAGGGCATTATCATCAAGGAGATAAGAGCCACGTTGAAATGGCTATTGATGCAGCACTTAGTGCAAAGCCTGCATGGGAGGCTATGAATTGGGAAAGTCGTGCTGCAATTTTTTTGAAAGCAGCTGATCTTATTGCTGGACCGTACCGTGCTGAATTTAATGCGGTAACTATGATTGGACAATCCAAAAATGCTTTTCAATCAGAAATAGATGCAGTATGCGAATTGGTTGATTTCTATCGCTACAATGTGAAAAACATGTACGATATGTATGCCATGCAACCAAGTTCATCGGCTGGTGTGTGGAATCGTACCGTGTGGCGTCCGTTAGAGGGATTTGTATTCGCACTCACTCCGTTCAACTTTACTGCTATAGCTGCCAACTTAGGTGCAGCTCCTGCACTTATGGGAAACACTGTAGTGTGGAAGCCATCTAAAACTGCTGCTTATTCAGCTAGTCTTATTATGAGAGTACTTAAAGAGGCTGGATTGCCAGATGGGGTTATTAACCTCGTGTATGTGGGAGGTCGTGAAGCTGCTGATGTAATATTCAATCATCGTGATTTTGCGGGGCTTCACTTCACTGGTTCAACGGGTGTATTTAATGGTATGTGGAAAACAATTGCAGGTAATATGGAAAAATATAAATCGTATCCACGCATAGTTGGAGAAACAGGTGGTAAGGATTATGTTTTTGCAGACCATACAGCCAATCCTAAGCAAGTGGCCACTGCACTTACCCGTGGTTCTTTTGAGTATCAGGGTCAAAAATGTTCGGCAGCATCTCGTGCATATATTCCTTCAAATATTTGGGAAGATGTGAAAAAATATCTTGGTGAAGATATTGCAAAAATAAAAACAGGTCCAGTTGATGACTTCACCAACTTTGTTAATGCGGTGATTGATGAGGATTCATTTGACAAGCTATCTAAAGTAATTGATGATGTGAAAACATCTTCGGATGCCGAAATAATATTCGGTGGTACTTACGACAAATCTGAAGGGTATTTTATTCACCCAACTGTTATTCTAGCCAAAAAAGCTGATTTTTATACAATGAAGGAAGAACTGTTTGGACCAATTCTCACAATATATATATATGAGCCTGAGAAAATGGATGAAACAATGGAGATATTAGACAAAACTACAGACTACGCTCTTACAGGAGCTATCTTCTCGTCAGATAGATACAATATCGAGCATATGACTACTGCCTTGATGCATACTGCTGGCAACTTCTACATTAATGATAAGCCTACTGGTGCAGTTGTAGATCAACAACCATTTGGTGGTGGTCGTGGCTCGGGCACTAATGATAAGGCTGGCTCTATCTTCAATTTATTGAGATGGGTGTCACCACAAACTATCAAAGAGACATTCGTTACGCCTACAGATTATATGTATCCAAATTTCTTGGAAGACTAATTGATGATATTTTATACTAACAAAAAACCACCAATAAGAATTGAAGCTCTTTTGGTGGTTTTTGTTTTTATGTTTACTTAGTTTTCATCTATCTTTCATGCGCAGTGCCACGTCTTTCGGCTTTCACCATTTTGTATAGTTGATCATTGGGTCGTATCTTCTCTGCCACTTTAATAGAAAAGTTTTCTCCTTTAACAACTTCTTTAACCTGCATAGTATTCACACGCAAATCTTCGGCAGTTAAGAAAATAGCTCCAGTAGTTGGACCAGTAATTAAAAGCTCCTCACCTTCTTTAATGTTTTGCGCTTCAACTAGGAACTCTGTTACTCCAATATTAGTGAAGTGCTTAATAGCTTTGCCTACATAAACTTTTCTTTTTGTAGCACCCGATCCATATCTATGTGTCCACTCACCAAGCCTTTGTCCCAAATAATATCCATCCCAGAAACCACGATTGAATACTGTTGATAGTTTTTCATCCCATACCGAAATCCTTTCTTCATCGAAAGTGCCATCACAATATGCTTGCACTGCCTCTTTGTAACATGATGTAACAAGACGAACATACTCTGGACCTCGAGCACGACCCTCAATCTTGAATACTCGAACACCTGCATCCATCATCTTATTCATAAAGTGGATAGTTTTTAAATCTTTGTGCGACATGATATATTCATTATCAATATCCAGCTCGATGTCACCATCCTTATCCTTTACAGTATATGCACGACGACATATTTGGTTACAGTCTCCACGATTAGCAGAGCGGTCTTTTTCGTGTAAACTTAAATAGCACTTTCCTGAAACAGCCATGCACAAAGCACCATGGCAAAACATTTCGATACGTATTAACTCGCCCGATGGTCCTTTTATTTCTTGTTCTACGATATCCTTGTATATTGAAGCCACTTGTTCTAGGTTGAGCTCTCGAGCCAATACTGCTACATCAGCAAATTGGGCATAAAACTTTAAAGACTCTGTGTTTGTAATATTTAGCTGTGTAGATAAGTGAACTTCAACATTTATGCTGCGTGCATACATCATCACGGCTACATCTGATGCTATGATTGCTGAAAGATTTGCCTCCTTAGCGGCATTCACAATCTTGCGCATGAGATCCATATCATTATCATAAATGATAGTGTTGACGGTGAGGTAGCTTTTCAAGCCATTCTCTTTGCATATTCCCACTATCTTGTGTAAGTCCTCAATTGTGAAGTTGTTTGATGATCGAGCCCGCATATTCAATCCTTCAATGCCGAAGTATATAGAATCGGCTCCTCCTTGTATTGCTGCCATCAGCGATTCGTAAGAACCAACTGGTGACATAATCTCAAATTCGTTTATATTTCTCATCCTGTGATTAATTTTGATGCAAAAGTACTACATTTATTCGTGAAAGAAAATGCTTGAGGTCTATATTCGGAGTTGATAGTCCCATTTTTATTGTCGTAAATGATAATATTATAACCAGTTAAGTGTCAATTTGCTTTGTAGTTTATTTTCATTGTTGTATCTTTGCAATCCGAAAATTAAGTTTTCGATCTAAATTATTAATTATTAATTCATTTGAGTATGAACAATTACGAAACCGTTTTCATTTTGACTCCCGTTTTGTCTGATTCACAGATGAAGGAAGCGGTTGAAAAATTCAAAACCCTCCTTACTGATCAAGGGGCCGAAATCGTAAACGAAGAAAGCTGGGGATTACGCAAACTTGCATACCCTATTGACAAAAAATCAACTGGCTTTTACATCTTTTTAGAGTACAAAGCAGAACCATCAACTATCGACAGACTAGAGGTTAACTTCCGTCGTGACGAGAGAGTTATTCGTTTCTTAACTATTAGGCAAGATAAATTCATGCTTGAGTATGCTGAGAAAAGAAGACGCAATAAGGGTGCAAAGAAAGAGTCAGCTCCAGTAAAAGAAGCTGAAGAAGTTAAATCAGAAAATAAGGAGGACTAATAAAATGGCAAAACAATCAGAAATTAGATATTTGACTCCAGTTTCGGTAGATATTAAAAAGAAGAAATATTGTCGTTTTCAAAAAAATGGTATCAAGTACATTGACTACAAAGATCCTGAATTCTTGAAAAAGTTCTTAAACGAACAAGGCAAAATTCTTCCACGTAGAATTACTGGAACATCACTTAAGTTTCAACGTCGTATTGCGCAAGCAGTTAAAAGAGCTCGTCATATAGCTTTGTTACCATACGTAACCGATTTAATGAAATAATAAAGGAGGAAAAGAAATGGAAGTTATCTTGAGAGAAGATGTAGCAAACTTAGGCTACAAAGATGATATCGTTAATGTAAAGAAAGGATATGCTCGCAATTATCTTATTCCACAAGGCAAAGCGATTATAGCAACAGAGTCAGCAAAGAAAGTTCTTGCTGAAAATCAAAGACAACGTGCACACAAAATTGCACAAATAAAAGCTGATGCTGTAGAACTTGCAGCTAAAATGGAAGGTATATCTCTTACAATTGGCGCAAAAACAAGTACTTCAGGTACTATCTTTGGATCTGTAACAAACATTCAAATTGCAGAAGCACTAAAAGAAAAAGGTTTTGAAGTAGAAAGAAAGATTATCGAAATTAAAGATTCAGTTAAAGAAGTTGGTAGCTATGTAGCTATCGCTAAGCTTCACAAAGAAGTTTCAGTAGAGATTCCTTTTGAAGTGGTTGCTGAATAATTTGATTAGCACACACATATTGATAAAAAGCCCTGAGAGTAATCTTGGGGCTTTTTTATTTTGTAGTAAACTTACCTCACTATCCTTAAGAATACCAATAACAAACAAATACTTAGCTCTAACTGTTAAAAGAGGCATAATACAAAAACTATAATTATGGAACTAGGAATTGGAATGTTTGGAGATTTGTCATTCGATTTTCAAACAAAGAAATATCAAAGTGCATCAAGCAGATTAAAAGAAATAGTGGAAGAGGTGAAACTGGCAGATGAACTAGGTATAGATATATTTGCTATGGGTGAGCATCATCGAGAGGATTATGCGGTGGCATCCCCCGAAACTATTTTAGCGGCCTTGGCTACAGTTACAAAAAACATAAAGCTATCTAGTGGGGTTAACGTTATTAGCTCAGCTGATCCAGTAAAACTGTATCAAGATTATACAACTGTTGATTTATTGTCTAGCGGTAGAGCAGAAATTATGGCAGGTCGTGGTAGTTTTATTGAGTCATTTCCTGTGTTTGGATATGATTTGAATGACTATCATGAGTTATTTTCAGAGAAGTTAGAGTTGTTGATATCACTAAGAGATAATGAAGTAGTAACATGGGAGGGTAAACATAGAGCACCAATTAATAATTTAACTCTATTTCCTCGTCCTGAACGAAAAATACCAATTTCTATAGCCGTAGGAGGTACTCCTGAATCGGTGCTGCGAGCAGCTAAGCTGGGTTTGCCAATTGTTTTTGCAATTATTGGTGGAAATCCAGCACAGTTTAAACCTCTTATCGATTTCTATAAAGAACAATACATCGCAGGTGGACATAATCCAGAAGAGATGAAAGTTGGTATTCATTCTCATACCTTTATCACAGATAACGAAGAGGAACTTATGAAGGATTACTTTCCTCGATATGCATTTTCA
>JAAYFB010000140.1 GCA_012728465.1 Proteiniphilum sp.
GAATATTCAGCTATTTGATATCCAAATTGGCAAGCAGGATAGTTTGAGCCAAACTCACAATAAACTTAATAAGCCAAACTTTGAATCTTTACAGTTAGAAGAACAACGATAATTCAAAGTCATATAGATCTATAATAACAAACAAGGATGAAAGTTAATTGATTAGCTTTCATCCTTGTCTTATTAATGGATTAATGTGCAGAATATCTTTAGTCTAAATAATCTAACGCATCATCAACTGCGTTAAGTAAAGGCAAAATATCAATAGGATTTCCTACTGCTTCTTTCATCCATGCTTGCGGTGTGATACGACCTTGCTTATACATACGCTCTATTTCATCTGCAATGTTTTTACCCTCCATATATTGTTCTATCTGGAAATTAATTAAGTGACCCATCGGATAATTGGGGAGATAAAGAGGGTAATCAATCATATGAGAATAAATTCCCAAAAGTGTTTCGTCATCATCACCCAAAACTCCCGAATAGTACTTATTCCATACATCCTTTGCAATATTGATAACAGCATCCTTTAATTGCAGTGCTGTAGCATCAGGATTGGCATAAAGCCACTCCCATACCTTAATATCAACTAATGATACACCCATAATTTCGTAACAGGACCAAAAATTATCAAGTGCAAGAAAATGGACATCCTCTGGATTAGGATTCTTTAGACCTAACAGTTCCATATCTCTCTTTTGAAACAAAAAGGCGGTGGCTTCTGTAAACGAAGTATTAGGAACACCATTTAGCATATAAAAATCAACATTATTCATTGTAATGGTTTGCTCAACATTATGCCCTAACTCATGCACGCCAATGTTGTATCCCTTATAATCCATTCCATTTTCCCCCATACGTGAGCGAAGCCTAGCAACATCTCCACGCATAGCTGAACCCATAGCATGACCTGCTCCTCGAGAGGCATCTACGACTATTAAAGAAGCTATTTCTGCTGCTCTATCAGCTTCCCAACCAAGCTTCACCAAAATATTTGGCAAATCTGCCTTAAGTGCATCCGTATTTGGATACTTTTTTGATGTAATTTCATCAAGCTCTTTTTCGGGAATATTGCCACGGGACTTAAAGCCATTATACCATATGTCAAAAGGCTCCAACTTTCTACCCAATCTAGTTTCGATAATCTTTGCAACTTTCTTTACCTGATCTGATGAAACAAGGTCTGTAAACAACTTCTCAACATCCTTCTGTAATATTTCCATAGTCCCGTCAAAAGCACGATTAAGCTGTGTTTCATTTTGCAAAGAATAATCATCTAACTGACGCATAGCATGAAAATTAGCTAAAAAAACCTCATATCTGGTGCTCTCTTCTGATGGAAGTGCAACCTTTGCACCATTTTCAAACACTTCATTAGAGGATGGGTTCCAATCATAATTATCACTATTAATAATTGGTAAAGGTATCGATTGATCAATTATACGTTGCATGACTTTATATATCATTCTCTGCTTTTCCAATCCCTTATTTGCATCGCTATAGTTTGACTTCAGTTCGTCTCGCAAGCCCCAATGAGTAATAAGCTTCATATCTTTCGGAAATAGATGTTCGCCAGAGTCATTAATAAGATGACCCATATAGATATTATAATCTGATATGTATGCATCTGCCTCTGTAAGTGTTTTAGAAATATTTTGCTGTACCGAAGCGGGTACACGTGAAGTGAACATATCACCCATACGCGAGTAGGCCCAATCTTGTCGAGACCAGTTGTCCGATAGTTTGCTTTTCTCCTCAAGAGAGTAGTACGGAAAGTTCAAAGCTACTACAAAAGCTATCTTATTTGCATACAAATCATCAGTCAAATGAGCTGATACATCGTAGCTACCAAACATCATATCAACCTCATCTATAGTAGGTCCCTCAAGATGCAATGGCACTTTTAATTCTGCATCTATCTTATGAAAATAACCAAATAGTGTTTCAAAACTATGTTGCAGCTTATCAAATAGAATCTTTAACTTTGTCTCATCTCCAACAAACGAAGAGACACAAAACTCTGTAAAGTCGTCCTCCGAACCATCAACTGCTTGCCAAAGCTCTGCCACTTGAGCTACCCCACGTTCAATTCGAAACGACAATTCTTCACCGTGCATTTCTTTTATTTTAGCAACTACCATATTAATATGATTATCGCTAATAGCTTTATCAACATTCATTTTATTGTCTTTTGGTGTATGTACTGGCACACAGGATACAATAACTAATAACAGAAAGTATATCCACATTCGTTTTTGCAACATCATCGTTATTTATTAAATCAATTAAAATTACGAAACAAAGATAATCTTTATTGATTTTATTAATAATATAAAGACAAAAAAAATGGTTTTATAGCTTATTGAGTGAGCTTGTTTTATATCCTTATATATAAAAGCATACAGAACTACCTACCCTCATCCCAATAATAACTGTCTGGGTATATTCTATCTCCGAAGATAGCCGTACCCACTCTCACCATGGTTGCACCTTCTTCGATTGCTATTTCCAGATGATCACTCATACCCATTGATAGTTCTCGCATCTCTACATTTGGGATATTTTTTTCAATTACCTTTTGCTGCAATTGTTTTAATAATCTATAGCAAGAACGAACCTTAACAGTGTCAGAACTAAAGAGGCCAATAGTCATCAGTCCCTTAATGTGTATTCTATCCAAGAGGGATATGTGCTTTATCAACTCTATTAAACCATCAGGTGAAACTCCAAACTTGGTATCTTCATTTGTGGTATTTACTTGAATTAATATATCTATCTCTTTATCTTCATACTCCAATCTATCTTGAAGTTTATTAGCAAGCCTAATGCTATCTATTGTTTGTATGCAAGAGACATCATATTTAAGTATTTCCTTTATCTTATTTGTTTGTAAATGCCCAATGAAATGAGTTTCATGTTGAATCTTTTTAAGATCATCATATTTTTGTGCTATCTCTTGCACTTTATTCTCACCTATCAATCGCTGACCAGCATCAAAAGCAATCTTAATACTCTCTGCACTCACAGTTTTGGTTGCTAAGAGTAGCCTAACTTCTTTTGACTCCCTACCACACCTTGTGCATGCACTTTCAATTCTTTGTAGTATAATATTAATATTGTTTAATATATTCATTTCACATATATAGGTTACAAACAATCAGAAAAGACATCTGTTCATTATTGCTTATACTCCTCTATTGCTTTTTTATATACATCATCACCCTGACTGTCAATTGCTACAACAACTGGCAGCTCATTCACCACAAGTCTGCGAATAGCCTCTGTGCCTAATTCCTCGAAAGCTACTATCTCGGAACTAATTACACATTTTGCCATAAGTGCAGCAGCACCACCGATGGCTGCAAAATAAACTCCATTGTTTTTCACAATTGCATCTACTACAGCATCACTACGGGTCCCTTTGCCAATCATCACCTTTAGTCCATTTTCGATAAGTGTAGGTGAGTATGCATCCATTCGTCCACCTGTTGTAGGACCAACAGACCCGATTGGCTTACCTGGCTTTGCTGGTGCAGGTCCTGCATAATATACAGCTTGTCCTTCAAATTCAAATGGCATTTTTTCACCACGTTCTATCATTTCAAATAAAATCTTGTGTGCTGCATCTCGAGCAGTATATATCACTCCCGATATATATACCATATCACCTGTTTTAAGTTCATTAATTACTTCATTAGTGAATGGTGAAGTGATTACTTTTTTGTCAGTTGTGTCTTTATTCATAATTGTGTATAAGTTTTAAAGTTCTCCTTCAGCATGTCTGGTTGCATGACATCCTATATTTACAGAAACTGGCAATCCTGCAATATGCGTAGCATTTGTAAGTATATTTACACCCAGTGCAGTAGTAGTGCCACCAAATCCTGCTGGCCCAATACCAAGTTTATTAATCTCTTCAAGTAATTCGTCTTCAAGATTAGATAGGTATGGGTCTTCATTTACCACGTCCAAAGGTGCTAATAAAGCCCTTTTGCTTAAGAATGCAGCACGCTCCATTGTGCCTCCTACTCCAACACCTACAATAATTGGAGGGCATGGGTTACCACCAGCTTCAATAATAGTATCTATTACAAATTTCTTTACACCCTCTACGCCCTCGCTAGGTGTAAGCATTTTTAGTGCACTTTTATTTTCACTTCCAAAACCTTTTGGAGATACAGTTATGTGAAACACATCATCGTCAGGAACAAGCTCATAATGAATAATTGCGGGTGTGTTATCTTTTGTGTTTACTCTATTGAATGGGTCTTCAACAACTGATTTACGCAGATACCCCTTCTCATAACCTTGACGGACTCCCTGATTGATGGCATCTTCAATAAAACCACCTTCAATTTGAATGTTTTGACTCATCTTTACGAATACTACCGTCATCCCCGTATCTTGACACATTGGCGAACGCTCTTCTCTTGCTATTTGGGCATTATCTATTAAGGTGCTCAGCACCTCCTTCGCAAGTGGCGATCGCTCTGTAAGCAAACTGCTCTTAAATTTCTTATTGATATCTTCAGATATAATGCAACACGCCTCAATGCATAGTCTCTCTACAAGTGCTGTTATATCAGCTGATTTTACCTTTTTCATCTACGCTTTTTCTAGTTAAAAAATAATGTGTATTCCTATTACCTAAATCTCCTTTATAATTATCCACCAATCCTATCATGCAATAGGTGTCCGTTTTAGGATCGTGAATAAACTCGTTTACAAGTGTAAAGTTTTTAATCTCAGATGTGTTTTTAACATGAAATCTAGGTCCATCACAAGGTATTATCTTATCTCCCATCATAATATTATCCTCGTCATAATATGATATATCCATGTTTTCAGCAATCTTTTCATCAATTAGCACAGCTAAGTAGTTGAGATCAATGTTGGGCTTCTTATAAAACTTTATAAGGAATCCGTTTCTAATATCTGAAAAGAAATAATCTGATTCAGGAATATCAAACACTTCATGCAGTAGGGTTGTCGCTACTTCTTCAGCCGAGTGAGCCATTTTCCTATATTGTAGTGAGCTGTGCACTATTTGGTAAACACTTCCAGGATGGGGTCCGAACAGGCTTGGCCTTGTAACAATTATCTCTTCTCCTATCCCCACTATGACATCAGCATTTCTGTCTAGATAAGGATAAAGTAGATTGAAGTGCTCTATTACGATACGTCTGTTGCGTTCAAGTAGAGAGTTAACATAATCTACAATCTCATACATCTGAGTAAAAGCCATTTGAAAGCGAATATCTAAGTGAAAAGTAGTCGCATCATCTACGTCTATTAGTGAATTTCTTACCTGCATAATTTTTCGCGGGTTCACTATATCGTCATCGTTTGATAGTTGTAGTCCCGGAAACATCCCTTTTATCAAAGATGATTTTCCCGCACCAGCATCCCCTACAATTCCTATTATTTTGTCATCATAGTTTATATGTCTGTGTGATATCTGCTCACCAAGAAACATTAATCGCTCTTTGCCACGTGGTGCAAAGTATTGCGAAGACACCATATATTCTTGAATAAAGTTTCGCATGACTGTATGTGTTGTTTTCTATGTCTTTATAGTTCTATTTTGTGTGATAAAGGTAGGAAATAAATGTGAGAGAGAAAAATAGAACAATGTATGTATTTTTCGTTTAGTTTTTCACTGAATAATTTCTGTAAATTTATACTCTTATCAAGTATTACCTTGCATCACTATAATATATTTCTAATAATAAAAAATACAAATCTCTAACTCTTAGGTGCACACTTCATTAAACCTAATATATATATTTAGTGTTTATTATACTGATAGCTGCTATATTAATATTGAGAATATATACATGAAATGAAAAAAGAATTGAGTAATGACGATAAGATTGAAGTACTGAGATTATTGGAAGATAGATTTGAGAAAAACATATCTCGGCATAAAAATATTGACTTTTCAGAAGTACTTCCAAAACTTGAGACAAATCCTGATAAAATATGGTCTTTAAACATGATGGAGCTTTCAGGTGGTGAGCCAGATGTGGTAGATTTTGATGAAGAATCAGAGGAGTTTATTTTCATTGATTGTTCAAAAGAGAGTCCATTAGGACGAAGAAGTCTTTGTTACGATAGAAAAGCACTAGATTCAAGAAGGACTAATAAGCCTATCAACAGTGCACTCGACTTTGCTAATGAGATAGGAGTCTCAATACTGACAGAAAACGAATATAAACTATATCACAAACTTGTTGCTTTTGATACTAAGACTTCAAGTTGGGTATTAACGCCTGATGAAATAAGAGATTTAGGCGGTGCCATTTTTTGCGACTTTCGTTTTGGACGAGTCTTTACATACCACAATGGTGCTGAATCATATTACGCTGTGAGAGGATTTAGGGGTATGTTAAGAGTATAAGTATTATTATATATTGTATTAGTTAGATTATAGATTGCGCCATTTTATTTAATGCTTGATTTTGCCTGCGCCCATTCAGGGCTTTTTGTTTGTCATTGATTTATTCCTCTGGGCGGTTGCCCAGAGCTATTGC
>JAAYFB010000022.1 GCA_012728465.1 Proteiniphilum sp.
AGATGAGATAATGGAAGTTGGAACAGTGAGTGGTAATACCTTTTCCAATGTTACGCGCGGTTTGGAAGGAACCATAGCTGTCGCTCACGAACAAGGTGCTCCTGTTGAGAATCGTTTTACTGCCGGAACTTATAATCGGATAGTAGACAGTTTCAACGAGCAAAAGGTCAAAGTGGCAAAAGTAGAGCACGAACTAAATGATTTGAAAGGTGTATTGCAGCAGGTCAATATTAACCACGAAGCAAAACAAAAGGTGAATGATTATGGCATTGTCAGTCTCCCCAAAAACGCCGCAAATGGGCAAGTTAGTGCTAGTGTAAAAGGTATGACTTTAAAGAATGAATTAAATTATAATCGTGATACTTGGGAAGAGTGGACACTGACGGGGTTAAACAAAGTAGAAGATGGTGCACTGGTTATAAAAAGAACAACCTCATCATCGAATGCTGTTTTGAGCAACACAAAATTTAAACCCAACACTAAATATGGGTTTTTAACACTAGTCAAATCAACAGTTGGAACTGATGTATCAAAAATATCATGTTATGATGATGCTTTTGCTGGTGCGACTGCTGCTGATGCACCATTAGATTCATTTTTTAGTGAAGTAGGAAATAGAAAATTAGTTTTAACATCAAAACAAACTATTGATAAAAACCGATTATTTATAAGGACTAATTCGAATGATGTAGAAGTAAAAATAAAAGATTTAAGAGTATTCGAACTCCCTACTGGTAGTGAAATAGAAAATGACTTTAATACAATGACAGCCGACCAACTAGCAATTAAATATCCTTATATAAGCGGGGATAGCCCTAAATCTACAGTTGGCGCTATGCGTCTAAAAAGTGTGTCGGCAGATGAAACGGAAACATCTACTGCTTATGTGGTTGCAAAAGATGAAGAAGGTAAGATAGCAGAGTTAAGAAGTTTGCCGAATGGAGTTAAAGATGAAGTTAGAGTAAGTGATAAAAAGCTGATTAAGAGGGTAAGTAACATTACACCTGTTCAGACTGCATCCCTTTATCCGGCAGGTGATACTGTAGATTATTATGGTGTTATGATTGAAGGTGTCAACATCCTCGGAGGTGTTGGTACATTTAAAATGTTCAATTATAATGAAGTGGAGGTTACTGCAAGTTACAACATCTTTATCAATGCTAATTACAGAATAGTGAGGGCACCCCAAAGTGGAAATCTGTATTTTAAAATACCTAAAAATGAAATAGAAGGAATGTTAGACGCTGACAAGGTTACTCAGTGGTTGTTAAGTAATTCAATTGCACTAACTTATCAATTAGCTACGCCTATTGAGATTCCAATACAGACATCTGGATCATTAGTAAGTTATCCTAGTGGTACAGTATATATCGAGCCTTATGTGGCAGATGCTGGAATCTATGCCGACAAGATGGAAGTATTATATTCCGACTTGCCTATAAAAGCATTAGAGAAGATATCTAAAGTAGACTTTGACACTGGCCTTGAGACCGAACTTGATATAACTGCAGCAGTCATAGCAGAAGATAAGCTATCTTTCACCC
>JAAYFB010000003.1 GCA_012728465.1 Proteiniphilum sp.
ACAGAGACCTACTGACTATGCAACTGAGGAGCCTAAAGGTGTAATTCAAACTGGATATTATCAGCTTGACCCTGCAAGTAATGATTTATATGCTGGAATGGATACTAGGGATGGTAATGGAGAGAACTGGAATGGAACATATACAGGATATTACTTGAAGAAGTTTATTAATCCAGCTGATGGCGACCATCGTAACAAGATTAATGCCGTATTTCCATTCATTAGGTTAACTGAAGTCTATTATAATTATATAGAAGCGTGTATAGAACTTAACGAACTAGAGGAAGCAAAAAAGTATCTTAATATTATTCGTAATAATGTGAATTTGCCTAATGTTGTTACAAACGATAAATCAGAATTAAAGAAAATATATCAAAACGAAAAAAGACTAGATTTCTATTTTGAAGAGCATAGGTATTGGGATTTGCGACGATGGATGATAGCACCAACAGCTCCTGGGCTTAATAGCTTGAATGGTATAAGAGTAAATGCTAGATTGAAGTCGGGTGTTGGCAAGCAGGTCAAATATGAACATGATAAAACAAAATGGGATTATACTTATTCTGTTGTTCCC
Source organism: Proteiniphilum sp. (assembly GCA_012728465.1). Classification (GTDB taxonomy): domain Bacteria; phylum Bacteroidota; class Bacteroidia; order Bacteroidales; family Dysgonomonadaceae; genus Petrimonas. The sequence continues at coordinate 575 of JAAYFB010000003.1, forward strand.
CTAACACAAGAGAGCAGAAAGTGGGTGGACAAATGTTACTATTTGCCTATACATCGAGATGAGATGAATAGAAATGATAAATTGGTTCAAAACCCAGGATATGGTGAGAAATAATTAATGAGTAATACTTGATATGCTAGTTTCTTCTATTGTATTTTCTAGAGTGAACTAGCATATCTTTTTAAAATAATATTACAATATGACACACAGAAAACTAAAAATGGGTATGATCGGTGGAGGAAAAGATGCATTTATTGGTGCTATTCACCGTCGAGCTGCCTTTATGGATAATTTGATTGAGCTTGTTTGCGGAGTGTTTAGTGTTGATCCAGAGATCTCTCAAGAGTCTGGAAAGGAATACTTTTTGCCAGCAAATCGTGTTTACAACTCATACCATGAGATGTTTGATAAAGAGATGCAGTTGCCCGAAGATGAGAGGATGGACTTTGTAACAATAGTGACCCCTAATAAATGGCACTTTGAGCCAGCAATGATGGCACTCGAGAGAGGTATTAATGTTGTTATAGATAAACCTATTACTCTTACATTAGAAGAGGCTAAACTTCTTCAAAAAAAAGTAGAAGAGACTGGTCTAACCCTTGCATTGACACATGTTTATTCAGGGTATCCTGCTGTCAAAGAGGCCAAAGAGCGTATAGCAAGTGGTGAGTTAGGGAAATTAAGACGTATATATGTGGAATACACTCAAGGGTGGCTTTCTAAACGCATTGAACTAGAAGGAGGGAACAATGCAGGCTGGAGAACAGATCCTAAGCGCACAGGGAAAGCCGGTACTATGGGCGATGTAGGTACACATGCATGGCATCTTGCAGAATATATATCGGGATTAAAGGTGAAAGAAATGTGTGCAGAACTACGAACTTTTGTTGAGGGACGACCTGTAGATGATGATGGCGCTGCTTTTCTTAAGTTTGAAAATAATGTATCAGGGGTACTTATGGCAACACAAATTGCGACTGGTGAGGCAAATAATATAAGAGTTAGAGCTTACGGAGATAGAGGTGGATTAGAATGGAGGCAAATGGAACCAAACAAGCTTATTCTGAGATGGGATGATAAGCCAATGGAAGAGCTATATATGGGTAATAATGAATTTTTAAGTGATTTGGCATTGTGGAATACAAGGACTCCAGCTGGGCACCCAGAGGGTTTCATAGAGGCTTTTGCAAATATTTATAGAAATTTTGCATTAACGGTAATGTCTAAACGGAATGGGGTTACTCCTGATTCAAATATTTTAGATTTCCCTACTGTTTATGATGGTGTTAGAGGTATGCAATTTGTTGAAACAATTGTATTAGCAGGAAATGATGATGAAATCAAATGGCATAAATGGGTTGAATAAAAAAAATAATATAAATTAGCTCAATAAGATATTTATAATACATATATTTGCAATCAAAATATTTTATTTATTACACATTGTCGCTATAAGTTAATATAATACAGCGATTAATTATGAACAAATTAAATTGGTGGTTTAATGGCAAGGTTTAAAAAGAGCTCAGGTAATCAGAGAAATAAAAAGAAAATACATCAACGTAAGAGCTTCTATTTATGGGTGGGTATATTTGTGGGTGTTATTTTGGTAGCCTCCTTATATCAAACATCGGTATATTTTTCAACTAATGAGTCTTGCATGATGTGTCATGTGCATCCTCATGCTGAAGAGACTTGGAAACTATCATCACATGTTAACAATAAGAGTGGTGTTATGGTAAATTGTGTTGACTGTCATTTGCCACCACAAGATGATACTTGGGCTCACTACACTGCTAAGGTAAAGTTGGGTGTTCGTGATGTGTGGAGTTACTTAACAAAAGATCCAGAAGATATCGATTGGGAATACAAAAGTCAACTTGAACAAGCAGTTAAATTCATTCCTAATGCATCTTGTGTAAAATGTCACCAAGACTTATTCCCTCAAGGTATATCAGATGATGGAATAACTGCTCACTTGTATTATGATGAGAATCATGAGAAGTTAAATCTACAGTGTATAAGCTGTCACCTTGATGTTGGGCATCATGATCCTAATTATTCACATTCCAAAATGGTTGGAATTCCATCAGGAGCCAAAGCTGCAGTTGATTCAAGTATGTTTTTTAAAGAGCCAACAGTTGTTAATTCTTTTGAGAACTATACCGAACAGATACCAGGTACAGCAGTGTCATTTAATATGGTAGCTATTGATGGAGGAACATTTATTATGGGTAGCTCTTCTAAAGAAGCATTTCATAAAGAGGATGAGGCACCACAACATAAAGTGACTATCAGCCCATTCTTTATGGCTGAGGTGGAAACTACTTGGGATCAATATTGGGCCTTCTTTGCTCAAACTATGAGCGAGGGACGTACACCACCCGAAACTGTTTACGCAAATAACTTAAGTGCCCTGGATGTTGACGCCATTTCTGGTCCTACACCTCCATTTGGATTTCCTGACCAAGGTTGGGGGTCGGGTGATAGACCAGCTATAACAATGACTCATTATGCTGCTGAAGTATTCTGTCAGTGGTTATCTGCCAAGACTGGAAAGAAGTATCGCTTACCAACAGAGGCAGAGTGGGAGTATGCAGCACGTGGGGGAACCGAAACTCCATATTTCTTTGAAGGCAAACCTAAGGATTTTTCAAACAATGGGTTCATACGTAAATTTATATCTGCAAAAACAGATGTGATTGGCGATTATGTGATTTATGAAAATAACAGCAACTATAGAACTCAAGAACCTTCAATAGTAAAGGCAAATCCATTCGGCTTGAAAAATATGTTAGGCAATGTGATGGAATATACATCAGACAAATATGATGAAAAAGCTTACCAAAATCGAACAGATGGAGTTACCGACCCAGTGGTTACTGAAGGTGATGAATGGGTGGTAAGAGGTGGAGGATATTTTTCTGATGCTTCAGATGTACGTTCAGCTGCTCGTAGTAAAACTAGTCATGTGGATTGGTTAAAGACAGATCCACAGCAACCGCAAAGTATTTGGTGGTACTCAGATATCAAAGGCATCGGATTTAGAGTAGTGTGTGAAATGGATAGTGCCGTTAAATAAAAGATAAAACTAAAACAAAAAATAATATTTAAAATCAATTTTTAAA
>JAAYFB010000141.1 GCA_012728465.1 Proteiniphilum sp.
GTTTTGGATGAAAATGGTTGTCAGGTTTACTACACAACTGGAGCAATGAAAGGCAAACCTAAATTTTCAGTTAAGCATAATCGAAGAAAAGAAAATCTAAACTTATACTTAATAGATAAACCTCGTACTCCAATAGAGCGCCAATCGAATAAGGAAACGATAGAGTTAGCAATGAAAATTAGGCTTGAGCGTGAAAACGAGTTCAAGGAGAATATGCATGGATATCGTTTGAAGAAAGATAGGGCAATTAACTTCTTAGATTATTTTCAATCTTACATTGATGGCTACACTAAAAAAGATATAAGAATGCTTCAGGGAGTTTTGAGTCGCTTCAAATCATTCTTAGAAGAATACTATCCTAACTTTTCAACATATATTAAGCCAGAGGATATTACTAAAATTATGGTATCTGACTTCGTAGAGTATTTGCAAGCTAAAAGCAAAGGCGAAGGTGCAAAAAGCTATTACCAGCGTTTCAAAAAAGTTATCAATCATGCCATAGAGGATGAAGTCTTATCGAAAAATCCATGCAAAGGTGTAACATGTAAAGTGGACGATCAGATATTGCGTAAAGATGTATTGAGCAATGATGAAATAGCATCACTTATCAATACCACTTATAGAGGTCAAAATCCTGAGATTAGAAGAGCTTTCATTTTCTGTCTATATACTGGAATAAGACACTGTGATGTTAAAGAACTAACCTATAAGAACGTTGACTATTCAAATAAAATGTTGCGTTTTGAGCAACAGAAAACAAAAGGTTCAAGTGCATCGAGTGGGGTAGTCATTCCTCTTAATGAGGGCTTATTAAACTTGATCGGTAAGTCAAACAAAAAAGATGAGTATATCTTTACTTTACCAAGCCATACTATGTGCAATAAGGCTTTGAAACGTTGGGTAGCACGTGCAGGAATTGATAAACATATTACCTGGCATTGTGGGCGACATAGCTTTGCAGTGAACATATTAAATAATGGAGCAAATATTAAAACTGTAGCAAGTCTGCTAGGACACAGTGGATTAAAACATACTGAAAAATATACTCGTGCAGTTGATGAATTGAAGCAAAAAGCTATTGATAGTTTACCTGAATTGAATATGTAAATAGTAAAATGATTATCTTTGTAAATCTGTAAATTATTAATTTGTTGAAAGTAAAATGAATATGGATCAACACTCTTCCACCAATATTAATCAAGCAATCAAAGCCCTTAAAAATGCTATCTTGCAAAGCCGCTATCGAGCTGCAAAATTAGCTAATCGTGAGATGCTATCTCTTTATTTTGGCATAGGGAGGTTTATTTCAGATAACAGTCTAAATAGTTTTTGGGGAACTGGAGCTATAGAGAGTATTTCTGAAATGCTTCAACAGGAATTGCCTGGTTTAAGAGGGTTTTCACCTGCGAATATTAAGAGAATGAGGCAATTTTATGAGTCTTGGAGTGATTACTTGATAAACGATAATCTAGATATTACAAATCGTCCGATGTTGTCGGACGATTTGAACCTAGATAAATGGAGAGTTTCCTATCGATAGGCTTTTCTCATCATTATGAGATAATTATTAAAACTAAATCATTGGAAGAGAGATTCTTCTACATCGAGAAGTGTGCGACAGAGTTTTGGAACTATAGACTTTTACAAAGTAATTTGAAAGCAAATTTGTATGAAAAACAAGGGAAGTTACCCAACAACTTTTCCACAACTATTTCTGATGCTAATCTAAGCCTTAAGGCATTACTGTCCTTTAAAGATGAGTATTTATTAGACTTTATCAATATCGAATCACCAGGGGATGAGATTGATGAACGAGTTCTTGAAAATGGAATAGTGATGAATATCAAAAACTTTATAATGTCTTTGGGAAAAGACTTCTCTTTTATTGGTAATCAGCATCGCCTAATTGTTTCGGAACGAGAATATTTTATAGATTTACTATTCTTTAATCGACAATTGCAATGCTTAGTTGCTATTGAATTAAAACGTGGTGAGTTTAAGCCTGAATATCTTGGGAAGATGAACTTCTATCTTTCTGCTCTTGACGATCTAGTTAGGTTGCCACACGAAAATAGAAGCATTGGTATTATTCTTTGCAAATCTAAGACAGAAAAAATAGTTGAGTATGCTTTCAGAGATACTTCTAAGCCTATGGGTGTTTCTACTTATAGTTTGACGACAGAGCTGCCAGAGCAATATAAGAATATTTTACCTAATGAAGATGAGTTGAGGAAGTTGATGTAATCGTAGATAGTGTTTGTATAATAACTAATCAGAACTAATAATTTAATTATAGAGTAAAATATACTCGTGTGGCTGATGAAATAAGGCGAAAAATGATAAATTGTCTAAGTTTATGTTGGCGAAAAGAGTGAATTTAAATCCATATCAAATATTGTATATATATGATATTTAATAATAACCATTAATGTTTTAAATATGATTGAGAAATTGACGTGCCATGGATATCGAGGTTTTTCCACCAAACAAACACTCGAATTAGCTATCCCTAATGGAGAGAGAGGGAGCGGACTTACTGTCCTGATAGGTCCAAATGGTGGAGGTAAATCAACATTAGTTGAATGCTTTTCAAAGCTTTCAATGCGAGATGTATCATTCACAGAGGGTAAAAGGAACAAAATAGCAGGAGATAAAGTTGAAATTGGTGTTTATTTTGATGCTAATACAGCTATGTTGAAGACTGTACCTGAAGGAGGTAGTGAAACTGAATGGACTGAAGGTGTAGAAAGGCCTAAAATATATTTTTTACCATCAAGGAGAGTATTTCAACCTTATTTTTCTAAAAACCCATGGGATAGAGATACGTTTATTGCTAATCCAGAAAATAGTCAATTTAGAGGAAGTGCTCTTAATAACTTTACTTATAGGTTATTTGATGCAAACAAGGCTTCAGAGGGTTTTAATAGTATATTTTGGAGAATATTAGGTAGTAGATTAGAATGGACTATAGATCAAGATGATTCAGGACAATATTATGTAAAAGTAAATAAAGGAAACGCTGTTTATCATAATTCAGATGGCTTAGGAGAAGGTATAGTTAGTTTGCTTTTTATAGCAGATGCTATTTTTGAAGCGAAGAAAGATGAATTGATAGTTATTGACGAGCCAGAGCTCAGCTTGCATCCTCAGTTGCAAACTCGCTTATTAGATGAGATATTAGAGTTAACAAAGACTAATCAGGTTGTTATTTCAACTCATTCGACAAATATGATTTCCATAGAGTCTGCAATAAATAAAGGAGTAATTGCTAGGGTTTATGAAAAAGATGGTAGCTCAACTGTATCTAGTATTGATGATCAGTGCAGAAAATACTTTAATTCTTATGTTAATAATATATTTAATCCCCACACTATTGGTAGTGATGCTCGTTCGTGCTTTTTTGCTGAAGATGGATTTATAATAACAGAAGGTCAGGAAGATGTTATGCTTTTTCCTAAAATTATAGAACAGCTTGGTATTGCGGATAGGGTTCCTTTTTTTGGATTTGGTGCAGGCGGATCAGGGAACATAACAAGTATAGCTCATATCTTTAAATGTTTAGGGTTCTCACATATAGGAGCTGTTTTTGATGGCGATAAACGTGAAGACTATGATAACTTCAAGATTACTTATAGAGATGCAGGATATAAAGCTTGGATAATTCCTGCTGATGATATTAGAGATAAGCCAGAATACAATAGAGAGTCTAAACTAGGACTATTAGATGAAAAGTACATTCTTAAACCAGATTATAAAGACGATCTAAAGAGCATAGTTGATGAGATTATAGAGTTTTCAAAACTGCATAGTTAAAATAAAAAATATTAATGGGACAGTGTCTGAAAAGCGTAATTTGCAGCAACTAGAACCAAGGCTATTTGAATAGAGTGGGCTTACTTTTTCAAAAAACCTCGTATTGACTTTTCAAGTACAATACGAGGCTATGTTTTATCAATTTATACTTTTTACCAGACATGAAAAATATCTATTCGTTTTACTATTTATTGATCATAATATAGAATAATTTCTTTTCTTCAAGCATTTTATTGGTTATTTCGGTCTATTAGTGCCACCCTTTTCGGTTTAAATGGTGCCACTCACTTTTCTCTCTTTAGGTCTTCTGAAAGATCACTTGCAAAGTTAATAATATTATCTGTTAATGTTTAGTTTCCCTTTTCTTAGTGATTCTCCTTCTAGTTTTATTCTATGCGATGAGTTGACTATTCTGTCTA
>JAAYFB010000142.1 GCA_012728465.1 Proteiniphilum sp.
AAGTGAGGTTTTTTGGTGTGCATAAAATTGTTACTTTTGCTGTAACTAAAACAATAATTAAGTATGAACGTAGAAATTAGTAATAGCTGGAGTGAAGTGCTGAAGGGCGAGTTTGATAAAGAATATTTTAAATTATTGTCCAAGTTTGTTGAAGAGGAATATGCTAATCATACTGTATATCCTCCCGAGGGTCTTGTGTTTAATGCTTTCGAAAAATGCCCTTTCGAGGATGTGAAGGTGGTAATTATTGGTCAGGATCCTTACCATCAACCCTATCAGGCAAATGGTTTGAGTTTTTCTGTGAATGAGGGGGTAAGATTGCCACCCTCGCTTTGTAATATTTATAAAGAAATATATAGAGACCTAGGAGTTGAAATAACAGCATCAGGTGATTTAGAGCGATGGAGCAGACAAGGAGTATTGTTGTTAAACTCCATATTAACTGTTAGAGCTGACAATGCTGGTTCGCATCAGAAACAGGGATGGGAGCAATTTACAGATTTTGTAATCGAGAAGCTTGCTTCTGAAAGAGAGAATTTGGTTTTTATGCTTTGGGGTAGTTATGCTCAGCAAAAAGGGAGGAATATTGATTCTTCGCGTCATTTGGTTTTAACTTCCGCACATCCATCACCACTTGCGGCATATCGAGGGTTTTTAGGTAATGGACACTTTAGTAAAGCAAATATATATTTGAAATTGCATGACAAGGAGCCTATAAATTGGTAGAGCATATATTAATAATTAGAAAAAGATGAATGCAGATATTTTATTAAAGCAGATAGAGTTTATAAAAGAGATTGACAAAATTAAATATATAGAGCGTAAAACGAAGCTATTTAATAGCGATAGGCGTGAAAATGATGCAGAACATAGTTGGCACTTAGCTATGATGGCTTTGGTGCTGGCGGAGCATGCAAATGAGGATATTGATATACTGAAAGTGATAAAGATGGTGCTTATCCATGATATCGTTGAAATAGACTCAGGTGATATCTTCTTTTATGATGCTGACAATGGGCACAACAACACTGAGGCGGAGTTAAAAGCAGCCAAACGCATATTCGGTATCTTGCCTGCTGAACAGGCGGAGGAGCTTATCAATATTTGGCTTGAGTTTGAAGATGCAGAAACGGCCGAGGCAAGGTTTGCAAAGTCGTTAGATAGATTCGAACCTCTTCTTCAAAACTATTCAAACAAAGGTGGTACTTGGCAAGAGTTTGATGTGTCTCATGATATGGTATATGGAATGAAGAGAATCATCAAAGATGGTTCGAGCTCCATTTGGCAATATGCTGAAAAATTTATCAACGATAGTGTGGATCAAGGGTACCTAAAGAGGGACTAGATTGCTTTGATAGACTCTTATAGTTTCGTTTAGAGTTATACCCTCATGTTGATAGCATACATATCTTTTCTTGCCTTAAAACGGAAATAGCAATGGCAATACTAATATCATCAGTATCATATATATAATTTGCAGTGGTAATCCCACCTTTATGAAATCCCCAAATGAATATCCTCCTGGCGACATTACAATTGAGTTAGTGGATGATGAATAGGGGCTTGCCAAGCACATTACTGATGCTGTGGCTACTGCAAACAAGAAAGGGTATGGACTAATGTTCATCTCTTGTGCTGTTTGAATGGCTATGGGTGCAAATAATATGACACTTGTTGCGTTGCTAATAAATGTGGTTATGAGCAGTGTCGCAAAATAGAAAGCAGCTAATAAAATGTGAGGTCCATAACCATCAAAAGTGTTTATTAATACATCTGTTATTAACCTAAAAGTACCTGTTTTGTCCATTGCTGTAGCCATCGGAATCATTGCTGCAAAAAATATAACCGTCTGCCATCTAATCGTGTTGTATGCTGCTTCAATATTTCTAAAGCATCCCGTCAAAATCATCAAAATGGCAGCTGCTGATATTGCCACAACAGGATCAAGCAGTTTTAATATAATGGATAGAACCATAGCCACTAAAATAATTGCTGCTGTGGTTGCTTTATGTGCAATAGTTACCTTTGTGGCCTCTTCTGTTGGTTTTCCTATTACCACTAAGTCTGATTCTTCATTGTCTAATTCATCAATGTTTGTCCATGTGCCCTGAATTAGTAATGAGTCGCCTGATTGTATTTTTTCGTTTTGAACGTTATTGAATAGATACTCACTTTTTCGTTTTATACCTAAAATGTTTACACTATACTTATTTCTAAAGCTCGAGTCTTTGACAGCTTTATTTACTAGCTTCGAGCTAGATAAGACAACGGCCTCGGCTACACCAATATCATCAAACTTCATCTCTTTTATGATGCTCTTTTTATTCACTTCTGCCTGAGTAGTGTCTATTAATAATAGGTTGTTCTCATTTGTAAATCTTTTTACATCATTAAATGCTCCAGTTACATATATAATATCGTCACTGTCAAGGATAGTGTCAGCCTCAGCTAGTTTATGTTGTGCCGATTTTAAGAATATGCTTGTTGTACCTTGACTAGTTCTTCTAATTTCTATAATTGAGATGTTATATAGCTTGGTGATATTAAGCTTACGAAGTTCGTGTCCCACCATTGGTGAATCGGCATTCATTTTTATTCTGAATAGGTTGTCTGCCAATTGATATTCATTGATGAGTTCAGTAGGCGATTTTGCCTCTCCAAAGCCTGATGATTGTTTTTTTTCGTTTCGTGTTAGAATTTTTGATGAGTTCCATAGAAAGAATAGTCCTACGATTAGTAGTATAATACCAATTGGTAGCACAGTGAAAAAGCCTAATTCTGGATAACCATATTCAACTAGTGTAGTGCTAACAATAAGTACAGGGGGAGTGCCAATAAGAGTCATCATTCCGCCCATGCTAGCTGCAAAGGCCATTGGCATCAAAAAACGACGTGCACTAAGGTTGGCTTCTCTGGTCATGCTAAAAACGATTGGTAATAGTAGGGTTGCTGTGCCAGCATTCGACATAAACGAGCCAAGCACGGCGGCAAGAATCATAGTTAGAATGAATAGTTTTAGCTCATTGTCGCCTGCAGTTTGTAGTAGCTTAGTGCTTAATGTTTTGGCTAAACCTGTTTGGGTTATAGCACCACTTATTATAAATAGGCCTGCTAGCATTAGTACAATCGGATTGGCAAAGCCTGCTATAGCCTCATTTGTGTTTAAAATTCCCGATACTGTTAGTGCTATTAATGCTAATAAGGCTACTAAGTCTGATCTTAGCTTTCCCCATAGAAAGAGAGCTGAAGTGACAAATAGAATGATGAGAGTGATGGTCATAGCGATATTAAACTTTAGAATACATTACTTTTTTCTTTTTTTTATACTTGTATTTATTGGGGTATAAAAAAACAGGCTCTATTGCAAAAGTAGCAAAAGAAATGGTGTGTAATAAAAAAATGTGTGTTAAATGTGTGTTTCGGGGGTATTATGCTACACAATTAATGAGGACACATTGAGCCGTGTATATAGCATATGGGTGTTATACTAATCCTATTTAGAGTCTTTACTCTTAAGATATTGAATTAGTGCCTGGCTACGTCCTTTTTCGTACTTAAAATCTTCAATATTAAGAATTAGTGAAGATAGCTCAACTGAAATACCAATTGCTTCTTTTGTGTTGGTTGGTAATGTAACCGTGCGTTGAGAGTTCCCAATAAAAGTTAGTGTTATTGGTTGGTCTTTAAAAGTGTATATAAAATTGGCTACTCCATTGTCATTGGTGCCCGTATATCTAACTATTTCGTAAGTTTTGTCTAATGTCTTAAAGCTGTAGTTGAGTCCATCACTAGTTACAGGTAATGACTCGGCAAATGCACCATCTTTGGTAGATACTTTTATTTTATTGTGTCGTAGTGCTTGACCTGAAAATACACTCTCTATGTACAATTTTCCGTTTTCGTTTACTGCCACTCTAAGCCCATTTTGAGAAAAAGCACTATTTAGTGGTAAAATTTTGGGGATATAATCTCCAAATTCTTGGTATTGTGGATCTCTCACATAGTTAAAATCTTTTAGAGAACTATTAAGTAGTGCATAGCTTACTTCAAGCATCGAGTCGCAGTATGATATATTGCGTAAGTTTTCGGCCAATCGAACCTCTTGCATTAATTCGAACCCTTTTGTTATTTCTGTAAATGCATCTGGGTAAACCATCTTTATACTATCTATCTTTAGTTTTGCCAATGCATAGTTTCTCCCTTCATATGCTTCTTGAGCTTCTTTCAAAAAGATGGAGGCTCCTTTTTGCTTACCAGAACATGACATAAGCAGAAAAGAGAGTAACACAACTAAAATGTTAGACAATATTTTTTTTGAAGAAGTCATTTTTGGTTTTCGAAAGAGAGTCATAATTATTATTAGTACACAAAAATAAGAAATATATCTGACCATAAAATGGTTTTCAATCTCAATTATTGTAATTTTGCAAATCATAACAAAAAGATTAGTGTTATAAATCTGACATATAGAATAGTATGGGGCAAATTGTGTATATTGATAAACGAGCCTTTGTGTTATTTTCGGAGTAACAACTAAATTCAAAGTATAGGAAATAATTATGTATGTATCTACAGAAGATATAAAAAGCTATTTAGATAAAGAGATATTTAAAATAATTTCGGAAGTTGCAGATGAAATGCAACTGGAGTGCTATGTGATAGGGGGAACTGTCAGAGACTTTTTCTTGTATCGACCCTCCACAGATATTGATATTGTTGCAATTGGTAAAGGAGTGGAGTTAGCTAAGGCTGTGGCTTCTCGCCTAGGCAAGAGAACAAAAATATCAATATTTAAAAATTTTGGAACAGCACAAATTAAATATAAAAACTATGAGGTAGAGTTTGTAGGTGCACGTAAGGAGTCATACACACACGATTCAAGAAAACCAATTGTGGAGGATGGAACTCTTGATGATGATCAGAAGAGACGTGATTTTACCATAAATGCAATGGCTTTTTGCCTAAATAGTGATAGATTTGGCGAACTCTTGGATCCATTTAATGGCATGCAAGACCTAGAGGATTTGATTATTAGGACTCCGCTTGATGCTGATATTACTTTTAGTGATGATCCTTTGAGGATGATGCGTGGCATTAGATTTGCCACACAGTTGGGATTTGATTTATATCCTGAAACTTTCGATGCTATTATTAGAAACAAAGAGCGAATAAATATTATTTCGAAGGAGCGAATAATAGATGAAATAAACAAAATTATTATGTCTGCCAAACCATCAATAGGCTTCATATTGTTAGAGAAAACAGGTTTGTTGCAGATTATTTTTCCTGAGTTTATAGCTCTTAAAGGTGCCGAAACTAGAGAGGGAGTGGGGCATAAAGATAATTTTTATCACACTCTCAGTGTGTTAGATAATATTGCTAAAACAACTGATAATTTGTGGTTGCGTTGGGCTGCTATACTTCATGATATTGGTAAGCCTGCCACTAAGCGTTGGCATAATAAATTGGGCTGGACTTTTCACAATCATAATTATGTGGGCGGTAAGATGGTGCCTAATATTTTTAAAAGAATGAAACTTCCACTAAACGAGAAGATGAAATATACTCAAAAACTTGTTGAAATGCATATGCGTCCTATGCAACTGGTAGAGGAAGAGGTGACAGATTCGGCAGTGCGAAGATTATTGTTTGATGCGGGTGATGATGTGGATGATTTGATGACATTGTGTGAGGCAGATATTACATCTAAGAACCCCGAAAGAGTAAAACGTCATTTGCGCAATTTCAAAATTGTAAGACAAAAGCTTGTGGAAATTGAAGAAAAAGATAAAGTGCGTAATTTTCAACCACCCATAGATGGTAATGAGATAATGGAACTTTTTGGACTTGGACAAGGTAAAGAAGTGGGAGTTCTTAAAGCATTAATTAAAGACGCTATTTTGGATGGCGAAATAGGCAATGATAGAGATGAGGCGTATAAGTTTTTGATGATTAAGGCTAATGAAATGGGGTTGTCTCCAATAAAATAACTAGAAGTATGAAAAAAAATGTTCAACTAACTTTTGCAGTATTGCTTTTATTTGTGTTTGCCGCTACTGCACAAACTAAATGGTATAATCCATTTGACAATGAGGGTGATGTAATTCAAAACAGAGCTTGGAGTGACGAAATAGGAAAAAACTATTCCAGATTGCCTGACAGAGCAAAGGATATAGTTAGGGTTCCTGTTTGGAATTTGTCAAGAAACTCTGCAGGTCTAGCAATACATTTTCATACAAATGCTGAAAACATTGAAATAAGATATTCAGTAACTGCCCCTTTCTCAATGCATCATATGCCATCTACAGGAGTTTCTGGTGTTGATCTGTATGCTATAGACTCTGACGGAAAAGAACGCAGAACGACCAATACATATAGCTTTGGTGATACCATAACATTTCAGTTTAAGGATTTGATAGCAAATAGTTATCACAAGAAAGGGTTTGAGTATCGTCTTTTTCTTCCGTTATATAATAGTGTTAAATGGTTAGAGGTTGGCGTGCCCGAAGGAGCAGAGTTTAGGTTTATTGAACGCTTGCCAGAAAAGCCAATAGTGGTGTACGGCACATCAATTGCACATGGTGCTTGTGCCTCTCGTCCAGGTATGGCGTGGACTAATATATTGTCTCGCAATTTGGATTGGCCAGTTGTTAATCTAGGTTTTTCGGGTAATGGGCCTTTAGATTATGAGATGATCGACTTAATCAGCGAGATAGATGCTTCGATATATTTGCTTGATGGATTGCCAAATATGGGAAAACTATCTTCGGAGGAGGTTACTAAGCGTACCGTTTATGGAATTACTAAGCTTAGAGAGAAGAGCAATACTCCCATAATTATTGCAGAACATATAGGTTACAGCAATGATAAAATGAATGTAAATTCTTTCGAAAATGTGGAGAGATTAAATAAAGCATCTAGGGTTGCATATGATTCTCTTGTTAGTATGGGAGTGTCTGGCATATATTATATGGATAAGGCTATGCAAAATGTTCCTAATGATGGCTATGTAGATTATATTCATCCTAATGACTTGGGAATGACTGTTATTTCGAACGAATATGAGAGAAATATCAGAGAAATTCTAAACATGCCTAAAGGGAATATGTTAACTACAATTCCAGTTAGCCAAAGTCGTGAGCTAATGTATTATAGTTGGAAAGATAGGTTTTATGACATAGTGAAAGGAGTGAAAACAGAACAGCCCAAAAAGGTTATTATAGGAAATTCTATAGTACATTACTGGGGTGGTACACAGGAACATAATAATGGTTCGATAAGTTGGAATAAAGTGATGAAGCCTGAAGGCTTTTTTAATATGGGATTTGGCTGGGATAGAATTGAAAATGTGTTGTGGCGTGTTTATCACGGTATGTTAGATGGATACAATGCAGATGAAATTGTATTGATGATCGGAACTAATAATCTTGGAATTAATAGTGATGACGAAATTGTGGAAGGTTTGCGTAACTTGTCAGAGGTGATAAAGAGCAGACAGCCTAAAGCAACTATAAAGATGATGGGTTTACTTCCAAGAAGAGGGCAGGAACAACGAATAAAGGAGCTAAATAAAAAGATTGAGGGGATGTCAACAAGTAATAATTTGGAATATTCCGATGTTGGATCTCATTTATTAACTAAAACTGGTGAGATAAACGAAGAGATGTTTAGCGATGGGTTGCACCCTAACGAAAAAGGATATTCTAGAATAGTTAAATATATTGCAAAGTAATAAGGTGTCGCTATTTGACAGAATGTTGACTGATAGTTTTTTATTGAATATTATACATAATTATTTCAAATACTAGCAATTTATGTGTTTCTTTGCACTCAATTTTGATAAATAGTATCAACTAAAAATCAATAATATTTTCTTTGTAACTAATAACGTATGTC
>JAAYFB010000143.1 GCA_012728465.1 Proteiniphilum sp.
CCCACAAAATAGTGAAATTGATGTTCCATTGGTTTATGGAGACTATTATTTTATTGAAGCACTGATGAGATACGATGCATTGTTGGATGGCAAAAAGATTCCATTTGCTAAATAGATATTTATTTGTTTGAAAACCATTTTTGTAGTACACTTGAACGAGATATTCAAAGAAAACGAATAAAATGAAATTAAATACTTTTGCATATTCATTCTTTTTTTACTCTAGTAGGTAAGACAGGATTATACATAAAAAAATAAAAATAAATATTTCAAATGAGGATAAAAAAGTTCATTATAGTAATATAAGGTAACATCCAAATTGCACTTTAATGTGTAATTTGGACGACTTATTTTACTGCATTTGCAATTCTGTATCCGTATAGATATTATTTTACTTATACATTAGAACATTATTAAAATTAATAAACAGATGAGAAACTTACTCACACTAATACTTCTGGCACCCACAATGTTGTGCGCTCAAGATATTAATGAAAACTATGAGTTGGCTAACAACTATTATAAAAGATTCGGAAACAAGTTGTATCATGCTTTAGTAGGTCCCAAAAGCATTAAAGACACACATACCTTTTACTATTCAACACAAACCGAAAAAGGATCTGACTTTATGAAGATAGATGTTAATAGAATGTCCGTAGAGTCTATTTTTGATCAATCACAACTAGCGGAGGCGTTATCAATAGAATTGAATACTGAAATTGAACCATATAAAATACCAATAATAAATCTTGAAATTAATGCCAGTCAAGACTCAGTTAAGTTCAATATTTTTAATTCAAAATATATCTGCGCACTAAGTGATTATTCTTTGTTAAAGCTACATGGCAGAGATGCTGGTAGTGGCTATTGGGGTAGTGGTTATAAAGAAAATGATAATAGAGCAACTAAATCACCTGATGGTAAAAAGGAGGCACGCATAATCGAGGGTAATATATGGGTTTTGGATTTAAAAACAAATAAAAGCAAGAAGTTAAGCGATGATGGGTCTATTTATGAATATTATTCATCGCACATATATTGGTCGCCCGACTCTAGAAAGATTGTAAGTTGTAAGATACGTCCTGTGGAAACAAGAAAGCTACTAATGATATCATCTTCGCCAAAAGATCAGTTGCAACCAAAAATTGAAGAATGGGACTATATAAAGCCAGGCGATGCATTAACAATACGCCGCCCTGCTCTTTTTGTTTTAGATGAAGATGAAAGTAAAGTAATAAATATAGATGTGCCAGATGTAGAGTTACAATATAGTCTTGATGGTATTCGATGGCGAAAGGATAGTAAATCGTTTAGCTTCAATTTTAATAAACGCGGACATCAAGAGTTCAATGTGTACTCAGTAGATGCTCAAACTGGTGCTTTGTTTTCCATAGTAAATGAGACAAGCAACACATTTATTCATTACAGTAAAACATACCAAAAGCGTTGGCTAGAAGACACTAACGAGCTACTTTGGATATCAGAAAGAGATGGCTGGAGCCATATGTATCTTTATGATACGAAAAAAGGAACTGTCAAAAAACAACTGACAAAAGGTGATTGGGTAGTAAAAGAGATAGTAAATGTGGATGAAAAATCAAGAAACATCATTTTCAAAGCTTGTGGCAAAGATAGTGGAGAGGATCCTTACTTAGAAAAATACTACTCTGTTGATATTGATGATGGTAAAATATTATGTTTAACGCCTGAAAGTGCTAATCACAATGTAGTATTTACTTCCGATTACAAATACTTCTTAGACAGCTACTCTCGTGTTGACTTGGTTCCTACGGTAGTTGTGCGTTCAGCAAAGGATGGACAGATAATTTTTAAACCCACGCAACAGCCAGATGCATCAAGCCTAATAGAAGCAGGGTGGAGTACACCCGAGGTTTTTTCAGCAAAAGGTAGGGATGGGGTTACCGATATTTGGGGTTTAATAATACGTCCCAGCAATTTTGATCCAAATAAAAAGTACCCAGTAGTTGAGTACATATACGCTGGTCCTCATGATTCTCATGTGCCTAAATCATTCCAAATTACACACCGATCTAGCGAACTGAGCGAACTAGGTTTTATAACAGTTATGATAGATGGTATGGGTACGGCTAATAGATCTAAGGCATTTCATGATGTTTGCTGGAAAAATATAAAAGATGCAGGTTTCCCCGATCGTATTGCTTGGATGAAGGATGCAGCAAGTAAATATCCTGAGATGGATTTAGAACGTGTAGGGATTTATGGTACTTCTGCTGGAGGACAAAATGCTATGGGTGCTTTATTATTTCATCCTGATTTTTATAAAGTAGGTGTTGCGTCATGTGGCTGTCACGATAATAGAATGGATAAAATATGGTGGAACGAACAATGGATGGGCTATCCCGTAGGGAAAGAATACGAGGAGAGTTCAAACGTAGTGAACGCACATCTGCTAAAAGGCGATCTTATGTTAATGGTGGGTGAATTGGACAATAATGTGGATCCAGCTAGCACATATCAAGTAGTGGATAAGCTTATTGAACACAATAAGGAGTTTGAGTTAGTAGTTTTGCCAGGACAACGACACAGTGATGGTGGAGCATATGGAGAAAGGAAGCGAAGAGATTTTTTTGTAAAACATCTATTGAAATTAGCTACACCAGAATGGAATAAATAAACTATAAGAGAGTTATATGTTTTAACATGTGGAGTATAGTTCTAAAATGATAATTTATCAATAAAATAATAGTTTTGTATAGTAACTGCTGAAAAAAAACAACTTTTCATTGTATAATATTATTTTTGTTGTACATTTGCACGA
>JAAYFB010000144.1 GCA_012728465.1 Proteiniphilum sp.
TATATGTATCGATTCGTGTAAAATTATTTCTACAGGGTTGTTTTTGTAATCCTCTTCGGACATAGCGATGTATTTGAAAAAGCTAAATGGTGCAATATCCTCTTTGCAAATTACAAGTAGGTGATTGTCTTGTTTTATTACCCTGCTTTTTTTAAATAGAGTTTGTAAACGTATCAATGATATGCCCAATCGTATCAGCATCAAAGCCACTCCTAACCAATATAGATAAACAATAATATTAAGCCAATTTATTTCTTTTCTTTCGCTCCTGCTTTCTGTCATCACTGCTTGCACTTCTTCATTGCTAATAATATAAGGTGGAGTGCTAACTTTGTTAGAGGAAGATAGATCCGAAAACGTATTATTTATTTGAGTTAGATATTCAATCAAAAAGAAATTACCTGTATCAAATGATTTTGGCTTAATTTCGATTTTTATTAAAGGCAATATGCAACAAACTACTAATCCTATTAATAAAGAGAATCGTGTGAAACGAAAAAACGTTTCTCTCATTAGTAGCAATCTGAAGAATACTCCAAATGCTGTGATACAAATGGTTGCTTTCAGCAAATATATTATGAAGTCTTCCATTTCTTATTTATTTTTCAGAACCTTTTTCAATCTCTTCAATAAGGTGTTTAAGTTCACTAATCGATAACTCTTCCTGTTTTATTAAAGTAGATACTACTTTGGTATATGAGTTATCGAAATACTTTGAAATAACCTTCTTAAGTGCACTACCCTTATATTCCTCTTGCTTTATGGATGCATAGTATTGATGAGTAGTACCGTATGCTTTATGAGCAACAAAGCCCTTTTCTTCTAAAATACGTATTACGGTTGATACAGTATTGTAGTGTGGTTTTGGATTGGGAAATGTCTCTAGAATGTCTTTAACAAACATCGGACCTTTTTCCCACAATAGTTGCATTATCTCTTCTTCTCTTTCTGTTAACTTCTTCATATGCTTGGTGTTTTAATAATTATGTATAGCAAATGTAGATAAACTTTTGATAGTTGAACTATTTTAATTGGGTGTTTAACTATAATGGGGTGTGTTTATAACTAGATATAACAGTTGAGAAACTATATTTATTAGTTGATAACTAGATGGCTATTTTTACTTGTATATCTTTCGTTTTATTATTCCCTCAATATCCAATAAAATACTTATTCATACTTGAGTCATTCTGCTGCTAACTACTGCCTACTCTTAATAGCTTAAAGGGATTATTATTGGTACACTTTTGGAATGAAAAGTGGTACACTTTTATAGTGATACATAATCTATATAGATCAGTTTATATCTACAGTTTTCATCTACAAACACCCCAAATGTCAAATGACATTTGGGTGTTTTGATTTCAAAACACTCAAAATATCAAACGTTATTGACAGTTTTTAATTGCGAAAACTCAAAATATCAAATGACATTGACAGAAATAAAAATAAAACACTATCATTATCACTTTTCATTCGCAATTATTGTTAAGTTTTGGTGTCCA
>JAAYFB010000145.1 GCA_012728465.1 Proteiniphilum sp.
ACATTATCCCATGCAAAGTTGCTAACGCCAAACACTAGCTCAAAAAAGCCATATCCAATTACAAAATACTTTGCTTTGATAGGGAATGGAATGGGGATAATAAATAACTCTGCATTTGGAAACATCATGCCAAAAGCTAATAATATGCCGAACACAGCACCCGAAGCGCCAACACTTACAGTATTTAGTGCAATATTTAGAGCGCCTTGTGATGCATCAATATAGTTCATGTTTTGTAGTAGCACCTGTCGTCCCTGTGTAAAAACTTCTTCTATTGCACCAGCATCCATACCTTTTGTGATTGATTGTATGCGGATAAAAGCAACTAGCATTTGTATTAGTCCCGCTCCGATGCCTGTAACCATGTAGTATGTCAAAAAACGTTTGGAACCCCACACATGTTCTATTGTTCGACCAAACATGAATACTGCAAACATATTTGAGAATACGTGTAAGAAGGAACTTGAGTCATGCAAGAACATATATGTAACTATCTGATAAAATTTAAACCCCTGAGATTGTACGTAGTGTAACCCAAATATTTCAGATAGGTCGGTTCCTTGTCTAAGAAAGACTACCTGTGCCAGCCAAACAATAGCATTAATAATAATAAGGTTGAGTGTTACTGGTGGGAGTGTACCACCCAATATTGATCTTGAATTATTCATATTATATTCTAGTAAGTTTGAAACAAAAGTACTGATAATTTCTCATCGCATGATTATATTAGAGTATATTTCCCCTTTTTTAAATAAAAACTGATTTTTTTGTCTTTATTCTTGATTGGAATAGATAAATAACTTATATTTGGAGCAAAATAACTACAAACCTTGATTTAAAGATTATATTAACTTTTTTAAAATTGTTCCTTATGAATAAATCTGAACTAATTAATGCAATTGCTGAAAAATCTGGACTCAGCAAAGTTGATTCAAAAAAAGCATTAGATGCTACTCTAGAAGCCATTGCCCAAGAGGTGAAAAATGATGGGAAAGTTGTTCTTGTAGGTTTTGGAACTTTTTCTCTTTCAGAGAGAAGTGCTAGATTGGGGGTGAACCCACAAACTAAGAAGCCTATTAAAATTCCAGCTCGTAAATCAGCTAAATTTAAGCCTGGTTCTACTTTGAGGAATCTATAATATTTTGAATTGAATGAAATGTAAGTGGGGATAATGTTGTGAAAAGACATTATCCCCACTTTGTTTTCAGAATTTTTTAAAACACATTCCATGCAATACTTAAATAATATCTTGACCAAATGATTTAAGAAATAGATCATTTTTTTTGCCCTTCGCGAGACCATGATGAACAAAGAGTTTCAAGCGATATCGAAAGCGTAATTAAAATTACATTTATCATTTTGTGCCATGGTCTAAAGTGAACAAAGTATATGATATTTTTGTTGCACACCTTTTTTTATCGTAATTTCGCAAGCGATAATAGAATATACATTATTTATATTACTTCAAAGTGTATCGAATAATCTAATAAAAACAACATATTAAATATGACAAAAAAGAAACGATACTTAACCTGCGATGGTAATCAAGCAGCAGCACATATTGCTTATATGTTCAGCGAAGTTGCTGCAATTTATCCGATTACGCCCTCCTCCACGATGGCTGAATATATCGATGAGTGGTCGGCAGCAGGAAGAAAGAACATTTTTGGTCAAACAGTGCTAGTGCAAGAGATGCAATCGGAGGCTGGTGCCGCAGGTGCAATGCACGGATCACTTCAGGCGGGTGCTTTGACCACCACTTTCACAGCGTCGCAAGGGCTGATGCTGATGTTGCCAAACATGTACAAGATTGCTGGCGAATTATTGCCCGGTGTTTTTCATGTATCAGCTCGTGCTTTGGCTGCTCAAGCATTGTCAATCTTTGGTGACCACCAGGATGTGATGGCTGCGCGCCCAACGGGACTTGCACAATTTGCAACGGGGTCTGTTCAGGAAGTTATGGACTTGGCTGCTGTGGCTCATTTGGCCTCAATAGAGAGTAGAATACCTTTCTTACACTTCTTTGACGGTTTTAGGACATCGCACGAGATTCAGAAAATAGAGATGCTAGAAAATGAGGATCTGGCACCGCTATTGAATCAGGAGGCTTTGGACGGTTTTAGAAAAAGAGCACTCACTCCCGACAATCCGGTGACTCGCGGGACGGCTCAAAATGATGATATTTACTTCCAATCGCGCGAAGCAGCTAATCCATTTTATGATGCAGTGCCCGATATAGTTGAAAAATATCTTGAAAAACTAGCTGCAGTAACGGGCAGAAAGTATGGATTGTTTGATTATCATGGACATCCAGAGGCTGAGAACGTTATTATCGCTATGGGTTCGTCAACAGAAACAATAAAAGAGGTGGTTGACCACAAAAATGCCAATGGAGAGAAGGTGGGTATGGTTGCGGTGCATCTATATCGTCCGTTTAAGGCCTCAGCATTTTTATCGGTAGTGCCAAAGACTGCAAAACGTATCGCTGTGCTCGACCGAACTAAAGAACCGGGCGCAACAGGACAGCCTTTATATCTTGACGTGAAAGATTGCTATTATGGCAAGGCGAATGCTCCTATTATTGTGGGCGGTATTTATGGACTGTCGTCAAAAGATACTACTCCAGGTCAGATTATCTCAGTTTATGACAATCTAGCACAGTCTGTGCCAAAAAATGACTTCACAATAGGTATCGTAGATGATGTTACATTCAAGTCGCTTCCGATGATTGACGAAGTATCAATGGACGACACCACTTACGAGGCTAAATTTTATGGTTTAGGTTCGGATGGTACTGTTGGTGCTAACAAAAACTCTATTAAAATTATTGGTGACAACACCGATAAGTATGTGCAGGCATATTTTGCTTATGATTCGAAGAAATCGGGAGGTTTTACATGCTCTCATCTTCGCTTTGGAGATAATAAAATTCGCTCAACATACCTAGTTAATACTCCTAACTTTGTGGCATGTCACGTGCCAGCATATTTGCATCTCTATGATGTGACGGCAGGACTAAAGCGAGGTGGTACATTCTTATTAAACTCGGTGTGGTCAAAAGAGGAGGTGGGCAAACATCTCCCCGACAATGTTAAGAGACACTTGGCCATCAATGATATAAAAATGTATATCATTAATGCTACCAAAATAGCGGGCGAAATTGGTCTAGGCAACAGAACCAACACCATTCTTCAGTCGGCATTCTTCAAAATTTCTAATGTAATTCCTTACGATCTTGCCGTGCAACAAATGAAAGAATTCATCGTGAAGTCATATGGACGCAAGGGAGAAGAAATTGTGAGAATGAATTATGCTGCCGTGGAGCGTGGAGGTGAAATTGAGGAAGTAGAGATTCCTGCCGAGTGGTGCAAAATTTCTGTTGGCCAAGCTGAGGTGGATAGTGCACCCGAATTTATTCAAAAAATTGTTCGCCCCATTAATGCACAAAAGGGATACAGTTTGCCAGTTTCGGCATTTGTTGGGCGCGAAGACGGAACATGGGAGCACGGAACTGCTGCATACGAAAAACGTGGTGTAGCAGCTCAAGTTCCTGTGTGGAATCCCGAAAACTGCATCCAATGTAACCAATGTGCATACGTATGTCCACATGCCACTATCCGCCCATTTGTTTTGGACGAGAACGAGCAAGCTGGACTAGGCGAAGGCGTTGATTTGCTAAAAACAACTGGCAAACAATTTGCTGGAACTGCTTATCGCATTCAGGTTGACGTGCTCGACTGTCTTGGTTGTGGTGTTTGTGTGGATGTATGTCCAGGTCGCAAGGGCGAAAATGCTCTTTCGATGGTGCCAATCGAAACTCAATTTGACAATCAAAAAAATTGGGATTACATGGTGGAAAACGTATCCAGCAAAGCACATCTTGTGGACACTCAATTGAATGTGAAAAACTCGCAATTTGCAACTCCGCTATTCGAATTTTCTGGTGCATGTGCCGGATGTGGTGAAACTCCATACATCAAACTCATCACTCAGCTTTATGGCGACCGTATGATGATTGCCAATGCCACGGGCTGCTCGTCAATATATGGTGCATCGGCTCCTGCCACTCCATACACCAAAAACGAAGAAGGAAAAGGTCCAGCTTGGGCCAATTCGCTATTCGAAGACAACGCAGAGTTTGGATACGGATACCTGATTGCACACCAAAGCATGCGTAAGCGCATCGAAAATATTATGCTGAAGGCAAGAAAATCGGACGATTTCTCGGCAGAGCAAAAAGAAGTGTTCGCACAATGGATTTTGAATAAAGAAAATGGCGAAGCGGTTAAAGAAATTTCGGCACAAGTGGTGGCAATGCTTACGGGCATGGACAACGACATTGCAAAAGAGATTCTTTCGCTCGAAATATACTTGACCAAAAAGTCGTTCTGGATTTTTGGTGGCGATGGCTGGGCCTATGACATCGGTTTCGGTGGCCTAGATCACGTGCTGGCAATGGGACAGGACATTAATATTTTGGTAATGGACACCGAGGTCTATTCAAACACTGGTGGACAGTCGTCAAAATCTACGCCAACGGCCGCAGTAGCCAAATTTGCCGCTTCAGGAAAGCGCATTCGTAAAAAAGACTTGGGCATGATTGCTGCTACTTACGGATACGTGTATGTAGCACAAGTGGCAATGGGCGCAAATCAAGGGCAATACCTTCGCGCACTCAAAGAGGCCGAAGCCTACAATGGTCCGTCGTTGATAATAGCCTATTCGCCATGTATAAGCCATGGATTGAGGGCGGGAATGTCCAAAACGCAGTTTGAACAACAAAAAGCTGTGGAGTCAGGATACTGGAGCCTGTGGCGCTACAACCCGCAGCTAGAGGCAGAAGGCAAAAATCCATTTGTGATGGATAGCAAAGAGCCCGATTGGAGCAAATTCAAAGATTTCTTGATGGGAGAGGTTCGTTACACACAGTTAATGAAATCGTTTCCACACGAAGCCGACGAGCTATTTGCTGCTGCTAAGGACAATGCGCAATGGCGTTGGCGTTCGTACCAACGTATGGCAAATGCCAATTTCTCGACCGTTGACGAAACAGTTGCAGAATAACGAAACAGCATTAAAATTTTTTTTTATGTGTCGTCCTAAATAAGCGTTACAATTTATTTTACAAATATAGTCTTATTAATCCAGTTGCAAAGCTAGCTTTGCAACTGGATTTTTTCTTTTATAGGTTCTAATCTTTATTTCCTTTTGTTCATGCATTTGCACTGGAGTTTTCATATAACATGAGTAATTCGGCCTTTTAGTATTATAAATCCTTATAGCATCTTGCACTAATAGCTTCATTGTTTCTATGTCTGTTTTATATTCTTCAAGTAGAAACTCTTGCTTAAGTATCCCATTTACTCTTTCGGCAACTGCATTGGCATAGGGGTCATAACTCTCTGTCATGCTCACGGTAATATTTTTTCTTTTCATTGATTCTTGATATGCATTACTACAGTATTGTATACCCCTATCTGAATGGTGTATTAATATCTGTTCTCTATTCTTTCTTTTTTTGTTAGCCATATCTAGGGCTCTTAATGAGCCTTCTGTAGCCAAGCTGTCAGAAAGGTCATATCCCATTATTTGTTTAGAGTATGCACCTGTAATTAGGCTAAGGTATGTATTACCTCTTCCTCCTATATAAGTTATGTCTGACACCCACACCTGCTCAGGTCGAGATACCTCTACATTTTCTATTAAGTTCTTATGCTTTTTAAAGCGATGATTAGAGTCAGTTGTTATACGATAATTCCTTTTTGGTTTCACTAGCATGTGATTGGCCTTTAATATAGAAAATAATTTATCACGTCCAACTCAAAACTCAAGTAGTGATTCTTGAAGTAGGTAGTAAAGCTTACGAGTTCCTATGCGAGGCATCATTATACGCACATGGTTGACTAGTTCAATAACCTTAGAGACTACATCTCTCTTAGTTTTGAAAGCATTTTTAGATCTATAATAAACCTGTCTGCTATACCCAAGAAGTTCACAGGTAGAGTTTACACTCACTTTTTCTTGTTCTTTGAATTTATCAACGACTCGGGTAAAGACTTTTTTCTAATAGATATATTAAGATCTTTCTCAGCTATATTTATCATCATATCGAAAAATATAGCCTTCTTATTTGCCTGCTCTGCTTGTGTCTCTAGCAGAGCTTTCTGTTTCTCCAAGAGTAGAACTTTCTGTTCTAGCTCAAAGATTGTTTGATCTTTACTCTTTGGCATATTATTTGGTGTTTGATTTTCCCAATCAAAGGTACCATATTTTTTTAACCAACG
>JAAYFB010000146.1 GCA_012728465.1 Proteiniphilum sp.
AAAAAAAGATTCATTCGAATACAAAATCAAAACAAAGGATCTACTTTCAATATCTGTAGTTAGTAGTGAGCCAGAAGCTTCTAAAAGATATAATTTAATAACACCACAGATTGCGACTATAGAAGAGCCAAATAGCTATCTATACACCCAGCCAACATTACAAAACTATCTAGTAGATGAAAGTGGAAGCATTAATTTTCCTTCGTTTGGCATGATGCACGTAGAAGGATTAAGTAAACAAAATCTAATTAAATTGCTAGAGGAAAAGCTTAGGCCGTTTTTCAGTGGCGAGATGCCAATCATAACAGTTAGAATATTAAACTTTTCTATCAATGTATTAGGTGAAGTTAGAAACCCTGGAAAATTTACTTCTACAAACGAACGCATGACTATATTTGATGGTTTAGCGTTGGCTGGTGACATGACAATATATGGAAAAAGAAACAACGTGAAAGTAATAAGGGAAGATGCTCATGGAGTTAAAAAAATTTATAACGTAAATCTCAGCGACAAAAGCATTTTTAGCTCACCCGTATACTACTTAGAACAAAATGATATAGTGTATGTAGAACCGAATAAATCACGAGCAAATTCATCAATGTATGGTGAAGCAGAGAACTATCGAATATCTACATTAACAGTATTAATTTCTGTAGCTACAATGGCGACAACAATATTTGGACTCATAAGAAAATAAACATATCAACATAGCTGAAAATGAACAAATATTCAGAACAAGAAATAGAGTTTAGTTTGTTGCAAGAAAAACCTATCAATATTGTAGGCATATTAATGAGGTATTTAGTACACTGGAAGTGGTTTCTGATTTCTATTATCTCATGCTACCTAATTGCATTAATATACATCATTTATGCAACTCCAACTTACAAAGTCGAAACTTCTATTCTATTTAAAGATGATATGCGAGGTGGTACTTCAGAACTAAATGTACTTAAGGAAATGGGATTAATAACTAGACGAAGCAATGCTGACAATGAAATAGAAGTACTTAAAAAATCACTAATTGTAGAAGAAGTAGTGAGGGAGTTAAATATTTACACTACGTATTCGGAAAAAAAGGATATTAAATTGTACAAGAAGATTGGAATTTCTAAAATACTTCCAAACATATTGAGCAAAAAGACCCAATATCTATACCGTGACGAAAGTCCATTCACTGTTGTGATAGTCGATTCTGTTCTAAACAGTATAGTAAAACCAATAAAAATAGAAGCTAGTTATAAGGCAAATGGTGATATACACTTTAGTGGATCATTAGATGGAAGTTTCTTCAATACGAAATTATATAGAGCTGATTCAGTTGCTTTTTTCCCTTTTGGCAAAGCAAACATCCACAGGAATAATAAAACTGACAACAAAAATAGTAGGGTTATAAATCTTACAATATATAATCCTTTAAATGTAACGAGTGAGTTTCAAAAAGCAATGAAAATAGAACTAACTTCTAAGACCTCTTCTGTTGCAAATATTTCGATAGAGTGCCTAAATGGTAATTTAGGTAAAGACTTTTTAGACCTATATATTACAACTTATAACCAAAAGGGAATAAACGAGCAAATCGAACTAGCAGATAAGACCTCAAAAGTAATAGAGTCGCATTTATCACAATTAAGCGATGAATTAAATAGTGTTGAAAATATCGCACAAAACTATAAACAATCGAATGGTCTTACAAACATTTCATCACAAGCTGATATCTATAATTCTCAGTCAGCCAACGTAAGACAAAGGCAAATGGATGTAGAGTCACAACTCTCAATTGTGTCAAGCCTTAATAGTTTTGTCCATAACTTAACCGACCCAACTGCATTAATCCCATCTAATTCAGGTATTACCAGCCCATCACTTATTGCTCAAATAGATGATTACAACAAGCTAGTTTTAGAAAGAAACCGTCTATCACGTATTGCTTCAAGCAACAATCAATCAATTATCGATCTTAACAACAGGATTAATTCAACTTTAAGCTCTGTGAGAAGCGGATTACAGAATGAGAAAAACAACTTGGATATTCAACAAAATGATATTTCATCAATGTTATCACAAAATTATGCTCGTCTGAGGGCTATACCTCAGCAAGAAAGAGAATACTCCGATATACTAAGACAACAAAACGTAAAAGAAGCTCTCTTTGTATATTTGCTTCAGAAGAAAGAGGAAAAATACATGAACATGGCTTCTGTAATGCCAAACTCTAAGCTAATAGACAATATTTATATAAAAGGCATATCATCTCCCAACGTTAAAATAATAATGCTAATATTCCTTTCATTAGGTTTCTTTATTCCTTTGATTACAATATTCGTTATGAGAATGCTACAATACAAAATAACGAGTAAAGAAAACCTGGAAGAACTATCATCTATTCCAATATTAGGGGAAATACCTAAAGCTAGTTTTACGAACCCTATTGTTGTAGATGAGGCAGGAAATGACAGCTTTAATGAGATGATGAGACTTTTGAGAGCAAACCTTTTGTTTGTAATGAATGGTAGCAGAAATAAAGTTATTAATATGATTTCTAGCGTCTCTAACGAAGGCAAGACATTTTTAACTATAAACTTAGCGAAAAGCCTAGCATTACTAGACAAAAATGTTTTAATCATAGAACTAGACATTCGTAAACCAAAGCTATCTAAAACACTGAACATTAAAAATAATGAAGGTATATCTAAATACTTATCAGGTATAATAGGTAAAGAAGAATTAATTAAACCATCGAACATACATAATAATGTATTAATAATTACGTGTGGGATAATTCCACCCAATCCTAATGAGTTGCTTTCAAAACCCCTGCTTGACGAATTGATAAATGACTTAAAGAACCAATTTGACTATATTATTATTGATACAGCGCCAATCAGTGTGGTTTCTGATAGTTTTTTGCTTAACAGAATCTCAGACGTAAACTTATATGTTGTTAAATCTGATTTCACTCATAAAAAGTTAATTGAGGAGGCTGATATATATCATAAGGAAAACAGATTAAATAAAATGTATTTTATATTAAACAATATAGATTTAAACAAAAAGACTTATGAGTATGGATATCGTCGTCAATATGGATATGGGCATAATATAGATTAATTACAAAACCAAGACATGATTATGAATATTAACAAACCTCAAATAATAAGCTTATTCAGACATCTTGATGTAAGAGGAAATTTATCTGTTATAGAGGAAATTAAAGATGTACCTTTTAAAATTAAAAGGAGTTATTGGATTTATGATGTACCAGGTGGAGAGGTCAGAGGTGGTCATGCTTACAGAAAAAATCAAGAATTTATCATTGCGCTCTCAGGTAGCTTTGATGTTGTACTCGACAATAGCAAAAATACAGATATTTTCTCTCTTAATAGATCCTATTATGGACTATATGTTCCAAAAGGTTATTGGAGGCAAATGCAAAACTTTTCAACAAACTCTCTTGCACTAATCATTGCATCAACCAAATATAGTCCTTCTGACTATATATACGATTATTCTTTATTTAAAACATTATCAGATGAAATCAACAACTATTTATGATTGCTCTATTATTGAAATAGATAAGCATCATCACGATAAAGGAAATATTAGTGTAGTTGAAAATGGCAATACAGTGAATTTCGATGTAAAGCGTATCTATTATCTATATGATGTTCCGGGTGGTGAATCTAGGGGTGGTCATGCACATAAAGATCTATATCAGTTTATGATAGCTGCAAGTGGCAGTTTCGATGTTATACTAAATGATGGAGAGCTTAAAAGAACTATATCACTTAATAGACCTTATAGAGGTTTACTAATTGTTCCAGGTATATGGAGAGAATTAGAAAACTTTTCCTCTGGTTCTGTATGCTTAGTTTTAGCCTCACTTAGATATAATGAGAGTGATTATATAAGAGATTACGATCAATTCAAAGAATACAAAAAAATATCCAAAGGCAACCTAAATATAAATCAAATTGAACCGAAATGATTAAATTTCTTGACATACAAAAAATAAACCAACAGCATTCTGAAGAAATACACAATGCAGTATCTCGAGTTATTGACTCTGGTTGGTATTTGCTAGGAGAAGAGAATTATGAGTTCGAAAAAAACTTTTCAGAATACATAGGAGTAAAACATTGTATAAATGTTGCAAATGGACTAGATGCATTAAGAATCATTTTAAAAGCATATATAGAGTTAGGACACATGCAAGAAGGAGATGAAATAATTGTACCTGCAAATACATTTATTGCTTCTATTTTGGCTATTACCGATAATCGACTAACCCCAATATTAATAGAACCTAGTATAATAACATACCAAATAGATGACAAGAAGATAGAAGATGCCATTACTTCTAAAACAAAAGCTATCATGATTGTGCATCTATACGGGCAATGCTCCTATACCGAAAAGATAAAAGTATTATGTAAAAAATATGATCTAAAACTTATCGAAGATAATGCTCAAGCCGTAGGGTGCAATTTTGATACATACAAAACTGGGGCCTTAGGTGATGCTGCTGGTCATAGTTTCTATCCGGGAAAGAATTTGGGTGCACTTGGCGATGCGGGTGCTGTAACAACGAATGATAATCAGTTAGCTGAGACTGTAAGAATATTAGCAAACTATGGTTCAAAAATAAAATATGAATTCAATTGCCAAGGTTTAAATAGTAGAATGGATGAAATTCAAGCCGCAATTCTAAATGTCAAGCTAAAGTATTTAGATAATGATAATGAAACTAGAAGAAACAGAGCAAAATATTACATTGATAACATTCATAATTCAAACATTATATTACCACAAGTAAATGATTGGAATGCTCATGTATTTCATTTATTCGTTGTTCGAACTAATAAACGTGATGAGGTCATTAATAATCTATCAAGTAAAGATATACAAGCATTAATACATTACCCAATACCTCCTCATAAACAAAAAGCTTACTCAGGGTGGAATAATAGTAAATATCCCATTTCAGAAAAGATACATAATGAAATAATAAGCCTCCCTATAAGTCAAATTATTACAGAAGAAGAAATGAACATAGTTGTTGACACTATTAATTCTTTTTCAAATTAAATATATAAAGTACTGAATGAGTGAACATCAATCAACATATAGACAAATAGCTAAGGCAACCTCTCTGTTTGGAGGAGTCCAAGCTTTTCAAATTATTATTACTATAATCAAGTCAAAATTTGTAGCAATTCTATTAGGTCCTACAGGTATGGGTATTGTGGGTCTTCTTACATCAACTACAGGCTTAATCACAGGTCTTACAAACTTTGGACTTGGAACAAGTGCTGTTAAAGATATTTCAGAGGCAAACGGTACTCAAGATGAGATTAGAATATCTACAGTTATTAGTGTAATGAGGAGATTAGTATGGCTAACTGGTCTTTTAGGCGCTTTAATAACATTAATATTCTCTCCATTTCTTAGCCAAATAACCTTTGGGAACAACGAATATACCATTGCTTTTATATGGTTATCAATCACACTCTTATTTAATCAATTAAGCACTGGTCAACTAGTGCTATTACAGGGACTGAGAAGATTACAAGATTTAGCAAAAGCCAATTTACTAGGCAGTATAATTGGGTTATTAATTACTATTCCGATATACTATATTTGGGGATTTAAAGGAATTGTTCCTGTTATAATAATTACTTCTATAACATCATTGCTGTTAACTTGGCACTACTCTAAAAAAATAAATGTCTTAAACACAAAGGTAACTAAAGAGGTACTCATAAAAGAGGGAAAAGGCATGTTGACAATGGGAATAATGATTAGTCTAACTGAAATTATGGGATTGGCATTTGCCTATCTAATTAGAATTTTTATAACTCGCTCAGGTGGAATATCAGAGATTGGTTTTTTTACAGCTGGGTTTGCAATAATCAATACTTACGTATCCCTAATATTTAATGCGTTAGACTCAGACTATTATCCTAGATTATCAGCAATTGCAAAAGATAATAAGATTGCAAAACTAACGATAAATCAACAATCTGAAATTGCTATTCTTATATTAGCTCCAATATTGATGCTATTCCTAGTATTTGTGAAGTGGGCAATAATTATACTATATTCAAAAGAGTTTCTATCAATTTATGGCATGCTTCAATGGGCTGCTCTAGGTGTATTCTTTAGAGCTGTAAGCTGGGCAATAGCACTTCTATTAATAGCAAAGGGTGAAGGAAAAGTTTTCTTTTGGAATGAACTAGCTGGCAATACATATATATTTATTTTTTCAATATTTGGTTATTATGTATGGGGATTGACTGGTGTGGGATTCGCATATATGTTTGCTTATTTAGTATATACGCTTCAAATATTCTTTTTGACAAAAATAAAATTTAATTTTTCATTCACACCTTCTTTCTTAAAGATTTTTTTCATTTTATTTGGATTAGCAGCATCATGTTCGCTATTAATAAATGTATCAGATGAGCCATACAACTATTTAATAGGAGTACCATTAATTACAATATCCACATGGTACTCCTACACAAGTCTAGACAAACTAATTGGAATCGGGGATTTAATAAAATCTTTCAAGAGAAAATTCAGAAAAAACTAATAAACAATGGATATAACAGAAAATACATTAGTATCAGTAATTGTAGTAGCTTATCAAAGTGATAAATTCATTTTAGAAACGTTGGATAGCATTAGGCTTCAAACATGGAGGAATATTGAATTAATTATTACAGATGATGCATCAACAGATAAAACAGTTCAAATATGCTCAGATTGGCTAATTCAACATAAAAACTGTTTTGCTAATACTGAAATATTAACGGTTTCACACAACACAGGTATTCCTGCAAATTGCAACAGAGGCCTAAATGCAGCAAGAGGTAGTTGGGTAAAATTTATAGGTGCAGATGATATTTTATTAGAAAGCTGTATAGATGATAATATGAAAGCTATAAACAATAACCCAAAGACATCTTTCGTTTTGTCTGACTTAATAGAAATTAATGTAGATGGTGAGATTTTAAGAATAAGTCCTAAAAACGATGGGTTAAATTATTTTATGAGGAATCAAAAGACTAAAAAAAGACAGTTAAAATCTTACGCAAGGTGGCCCGCATTCTTGAATACACCTACTTTCTTTTTGAAAAGAGAGATAATACAAGACGCTTTCAAGTCGGATTATGATTTTAAAATATTTGAAGATACAATATCTATATTCAACATTATAAATAAAGGAGCTAAAATATTATATATAAAAACACCAACTGTAAAGTATCGTATTCACGATAAAGCAATTTCAAGAAATACAAAAATAAACGATATAAGAGAAAAAGAAGCCTATTTAATTTTCAATAAATACAGAAAAAAATATCTTTCAATGTTCAATATAATCGATCTTTCAGTAATATACGAGAGTTGGATTAGGTTTAAGTTCAAAGGTATAAATGGGCATAAGGGGGAGCTAATTTTGCAAAAACTAAGCTTTTTTTATTGGCTACTAAAGTTCAATAAATACAGAGAAAATATTTCCAAATACTTTTTAGATTTTACAAAACCGAATATAAAATACAAAAGATATGAACTGGAGAAATGAGAAAATGATTTCCATTGTAGTCATGACATATCAAAGTTCTAAATTTATAATAGAAGCATTAGAAAGTATCAAAAATCAAACTTGGGGTAATTTAGAGTTAATTATAAGCGATGACGCCTCGACTGACAACACAATAGAGCTTTGCAATGCATTCGTTACTAATAATAAAAGTAGATTTATCAACTCTATTATTATAACATCTAAAGTAAATACAGGCATCCCGTCAAATTACAATAGAGGTATTCGAGCAGCTTCAGGAGAATGGATCAAGTTTGTTGATGCTGACGACGTGTTATTGCACAATTGCGTGATGAATAATATAAATTATATAGAACGTTATCCTAATGCTAAATTTATTATTTCTGACTTGATAGAAATTAATGAAAACAGCAAAGTCATTAAGGATAAATTCATTAATAAAGGTATGCAATATCTGATTAAGAAACAGTCACACAAAGAACAACTAAAAGCATATGCAAGATTTCCATTCTTTATCAACTCACCATCATTCTTCGTTATGAGATCGCTATTGGAAAGAATTGGCTACTGTGATGAAGAATTCAGAATTTATGAAGATATTACTATGGTGATTCGA
Organism: Proteiniphilum sp.; assembly: GCA_012728465.1. Classification (GTDB taxonomy): domain Bacteria; phylum Bacteroidota; class Bacteroidia; order Bacteroidales; family Dysgonomonadaceae; genus Petrimonas. The sequence continues at coordinate 8,184 of JAAYFB010000146.1, forward strand.
ACTCTAATTGAAGGAAATAAAATATATTATTTAAATAAACAGACAGTTAAGTATAGAATACATTCTAAGTCTATTTCAAGATCGGCTTCGGCAATAGAGAGAAGGAAGGAAGAAGAGTATATGATTTTCAAAAAGTACAGAGAGAAATATCTTAATAAAAATAATCCGATTGACTTTTCTGTATTATATGAAGTTTGGCTTTTGCACAAATACAAAGGAGTTAATGGGATGAAGGGATTGACCATTTTAAATAAGTTCAGTCTGTTTTATTGGTATTTAAAAATTAAAGGAGTTCATAATAGATAATTTCATCAAACATATTTACTAATGAAAGTTCTTTGGATAACATACGATGTTTTTGATTATTTGAAATCATCAATAAAAGGAAAACCATCAATTGGGAGACCGTGGGTACAACCATTATTTGAAAACTTAATAAAATCTGAAGGTATAACTTTAGCCACTCTTACACCCGTACTAGATGGTTATTACCAAAAGATTATATTAAATTCATCAACCCATTTTATAATTCCAAGAGATAATAATTATTTGAAAATAAGTAATGAAATGGTGAAAGGATTTTTGTCAGTTATAAATTATTTTAAGCCTGACATTATCCATATACATGGAACAGAAATAAATTATGGTCTTTTACGTAAATATGTTGATTTAAGTATTCCTATTATATGTTCTATACAGGGTATTATACCTCCATGTTCTTTTTTCCTTAAACAAAGTGTATCAAATATAAATTATAAAAGATATCGCTCTATAAAAAATATACTTGGAAAAGGAGGCATTGATGGAGCTATTAGATATTGGAAAAAATATACTCCAATTGAAAAAGAAATATTTCAAAAGAATCAATACTTTATTGGTCGAACTGTATGGGACAAAGCATACTTGAATGCATATAATCCAAATGCTACATATTATCATGGCGAAGAACTACTTAGACCTTCATTTTACTCTACAAAATGGGATATAAACACATGTGAGCGACACCGAATATTCATTTCTTCCTCTGCTTACTCTCTTAAAGGATTCCATGTATTGTTAAAAGCTGCGGGAATATTAAAAATGAAATATCCCAATCTCAAGATAGTATCTCCTCTTTCATCATTAAAACAAAACAGGTCAAAACTAATAGATTTACTTATATCAGAAGACTATAGTAACTATTTAAAGCAAGAGATAAAAAAGCAGGGTCTTGAAAACAATTTAGAACTTAAGCATAATTTATCAGAAGTAGATATGGCACAAGAATATAAGAGAGCTCATATTTTTGTAATGCCTTCATTCCTTGAAAATAGCCCAAATTCACTGGGAGAGGCAATGCTAGTTGGTACTCCTTCTGTAGTCACTCCTGTAGGAGGTATTTTATCAATTATTCAAAGTGAAGTAAGTTCAATTGTTTTTCCTGCTGATGACCATATAGTAATGGCATATCAAATTGACCGATTATTCTCTGATGATGATTTAGCTATAGGCATAAGCATAAACGCAAAAATAGTTGCTTCAAAAAGACATAATATAACAAATACTGTAAGTCAGTACAAAGACATTTACGAATCTGTTATTGAAAGTCATATTCGAAATAATAAACAACAGTAGTTATACATACAAAATGGGTTCAACTAATAAACATATTATAGCAAAGACTCTACCCGTCACAATTCTTTTTGTGACAGTATACTCAGTTATAGGATTTTCTAATTATATTCCTTTGGATTCAGTATTTAATAACACCACTATATGGTGGGCTATATCAGGAACCATATTGATACTATTTTTTTTATCAGGATATTATTTCTATGATAGGAATAATAATAAAAACATGATATTTATATTTCTATACATTGCATGGAATATAATATCCTTAATAAGAGGTTCTTTTGTTGCTGAAATTTACTGGGATTGGAAGGCACTTATTGGAAACTCCATGGTTTTGTTACTGCCTATTGTTACTTTTCCTGCAACTAACCTTAGCATTTCTCAATCATTAATGTCTTTTTATACTAAATACACAATACCAATATTTATTATTTTTGCCTTTATTATTAGAACAGACGCCTGGGGGTTCTATTTAATGGGAGTGACACTATTAATTATATTCATACCTATAATTTCCTCAAAGCACAAAGCATTACTATTTATTATTACTGCAATTGTCCTTATTGCTGATTTAGGTGCACGTAGCAATGTTATAAAGTTTAGTGTCCCTATCTTACTTATATTGATTTATTATTTTAGGGAATTTATCAGCACTAAGACACTTTCATTTTTTAAAAACATACTTTTCATCACTCCAATTATATTGTTTATTTTAGGAGTAACCGGGTTGTTTAATGTATTCAAAATGAAAGACTATTTAAAAAAAGAAGTTACTACAACGGGTGTTGACATTTATGGAGACAGATCCGAAGTAAGCCTAACAGATGACACTCGAACTTTCCTTTTTGAAGAAGTCCTCAGTTCAGCCATAAAAAATGATTATTGGTTATACGGTCGAACGCCTACACGCGGAAATGATTCCTACACTTTTGGATTAATAGAATTTGAATTGACAGGTAGATATGAAAGATTGACAAATGAGATTGGTCTTGCAAATGTATTCACATGGAGTGGTATTATTGGTGTTATTCTCTATTTGGCACTTTTCTATCACGCTTCTTCTATTGCCATCAGCAAATCAAATAACATATTCGTTAAAATATTGGGCATCTATATAGCATTTAGATGGCTATACAGCTGGATTGAGGATTATCAAAACTTCTCTTTAAATTTTCTTCTATTATGGGTAATGATAGGTTTATGTCTATCTAACTCATTCAGAGATATGTCAAATAAAGAGATAAAAATATGGGTAAGAGGAATCTTTGATACACGTTATGTTAGATACCAAAAGAAATTATTAAAAAAATCATTGTATGAAAAATCAAAAAATAGCAGTCCTACTAACATGCTACAATAGAAAAGAGAAAACAATTTCTTGTTTATCTTCATTTTTTGAAGCTGATATTCCAATAAATTATCATTTTGATATATTTCTTACAGACGATGGCTCAACAGATGGAACTGAGGAAACTATCACAAATTTATTTCCTTCTATTAATATAATAAAAGGAAGTGGAAATCTATTTTGGGCAGGGGGAATGAGATTGGCTTGGAATACGGCTCTAGAGCTCAATAAATACAATGCATTTCTTTTGCTTAACGATGATGTTATACTAAAAAAGGATTTTATAAATAATCTACTGACCGCCGAAAGTTTCGCTTTTAATAAAACTAATAAGAAAGGTATTTACTCTGGTGCGACTATAGACAAAGAGACAAATAAAATAACATACGGTAGTTCAAAGATTAATAAGAATAACTTCATCGTTAAAATTGATTTATTAACACCAAGTGAACGACCACAAGAATGTGAAATTACCAATGCTAACATCTTATGGGTAGATAAAAGTGTAGTTGATGAAATAGGCATTTTAGATCGTAAATATACTCACGGAATAGCTGATTATGATTACTCATTGAAAGCCCACAAAAAGGGATTGCCTGTTTATTTAGCCCCAAACATTTGTGGAATATGTCAAGACGACCACGGTAAAAATTGGAAAGATAAAACTTCATCACTGAAAGAACGTATTATATATCTTAAAAGTCCCAGGGGTTTAGCATATAAAGAGTATTTATTCTATATACGAAGGCACTTTCCACTGAATCTGCCTTATTCCTTTATAATGTTATGGATGAAAACTTTATTTCCTTTTGTATGGGATAGATTAAAAAAAGAAGAAGCATGAAAAAGAAAAAGATGTTAGTTTTTCATCCGGTTCTAGCTCCATACAGAATAGATCATTTTAATTCACTTAGCGCAATTTTTGATCTTGAGGTAGTGTTTTATTTAGAAAATATGCCAAGCTTTAATTATGATCAATATTTTTTGAAGAGTCAATGTAGCTTCAAAATATCCTATCTATTATTAGGTTTCAAAATAACTAACCGCTTATTTAGATTCGGAATTGCACATAAAATTATCGAAGCTAAACCCGATTATATTTTAAGCTATGAATATTCTCCAACTACTCACTACTTGTTAATGTTAAGGAAAATAGGAATATTGAAACAAAAAATAGGTACATCAGTGGATGATAATGTAGAAATGTGCATTAATCCTCAAACAGTAACAAGGAAGATATCACGAAACTCAATCATTAAAAAATTAGATTTTGTCGTTTTACTATCAAAAGAAGTTGCTCAATTTTACAATAATGAATTTAATCTAGCTGATAATAGGATAATAATTTCTCCTTTTCTTCAGTATGAGGAAAGATTAAGAAAAAATGAAGTTATGTTGGAAAATATAGCTTCAGAATATATTACAAAATACAACCTCAAAAATAAAAAAGTTTTACTTTTTATAGGGCGACTAGTTGAAGAAAAAGGACTTAAACAGTTTTTGACAAACATATATAACACGATAAAAAACGATAGCAACTTAAAGATAATAATAGTAGGTGATGGAAATGAAAAAGAAAATATTGAAGAGTTTATAAAACTAAACCACTTAGAAAGTAGTATTATATTACCTGGAAGATTCGAGAACATTAATCTTTATCCATGGTATTTATGTGCTTCTGGCTTCTTCTTATCAAGTATATCTGAAGCTTTTGGTGCTGTTATTAATGAGTCTTTAATATTCGGATTACCTGTACTTTGCTCAAAATACGCAGGTGCTACTAGTTTAATAAATAGTGACAATGGTATAATATTCGATCCCTTAGATCAAAATGATACCATACAAAAATCCAAACTATTTATTGATAAAATACTACCAGTTAATAAAGTAAATCTTACTGATAAACCTTCACTGATGGGAAATTATGGAGACCAACTAAACGGAGAATGGAGTAAACTAAAAGAATTATAAAAATAATAGACAATAACATAGGCATTACTTATAGATGCAGTATACTATAAAGCAAAATATTGAAAAAAGAAAATCATCCAATTTTATATTAGAGACGATGAATAACAATAAAAACAAAATATTATTTATGCTTCATTTGCCCCCACCTATACATGGATCATCAATTGTAGGTGAGATTATTTATAAGAATGAATTATTACGAGATAATTTCAATACTTATTATATAGATTTACTTATGTCTAAAACTGTAAAAGAGACAGGCAAAATAAATATAAGAAAGATTCTAGACTTTTCAAAAAAATGGCTCGGATTGCTAAAGACCTTAATCATAAAAAGACCTGATCTTTGTTACTACGCATTATCAACAACAGGATCTGCTTTTTTCAAAGATTTCTTTTTAATTAGCCTATTGCGCTTATTTAATGTAAGAATAGTATTACACCTACATAATAAAGGAGTAATCCAGCATCAACACAAATGGATCTACAATAAATCTTATCGTTTAGTATTCAAAAATACGTCAGTAATACTACTATCAGGATACCTATACTATGATATCGAAAAGTATGTCTCTACAAATAATGTCTATCATTGTCCAAATGGATTAAAAGATAGCAATTCATATACTGTTACTAAATGTATTACAAAAGATTCTACTTTTAAAATACTATTCTTATCAAACTTGATAAAGTCAAAGGGAGTTTTTGATTTGGTCAATTCATGTGAGATTCTATATAATAAAGGGTTAGACTTTAAATGTGATTTCATAGGTGGTGAGGGAGATATTACTAAAGTGGAATTTGAAGAATATGTGAGCAAAAAAGGTTTATCGGAACATATAAAATATTTGGGGAAAAAGTTCGATGAGGAAAAATATAGAGAGTATGCTAATGCAGATGTTTTCGTATTTCCTACGTCGAATGATTGTTTCCCCTTAGTTTTAATTGAGGCAATGCAATTTGAAATACCAATAATATCAACATACGAAGGAGGAATACCAGACATAATCGATCAAGGAGTTAATGGCTATTTAGTTCATAAAAAAGATACTAAGATGATAGCAGACAAAATAGATTTTCTAATTAAGAACCCTCTTACAGCAAAAAATATGGGTAAAGAAGGTAGAAATAAGTATGAAGACATGTTTACTCAGGAAATATTCGAACAGAAAATAATATCTATTTTGAATATAGAATTAAAAAAACATCATAATAATTAATGTCATGATTATAGATATACCAAACAGAATATACTGGAATCACTTTACAACAAACCAAAACCCCTATATATCAGAGTGGTTTATTGAAATAGTTGAAAGAAAAGCCGAAAGAATAGTTTTATTAATGAATAATGCTGACAAGTCTATTGGACTAGCTGCAGGAATTAAAGATAATATTATCTATTCGCCTTTCTCAGCTCCTTTTGGTGGGTTTCATTATTCACATGAACATCTAATGTATGATGCTATTTTAAATTTTCTGAATGAATTGAAAGAATATGTCGTACTAAACAGCTTGTCTGGAATAAACATTACTCTTCCCCCAGACATATATCAAACAAATATGAATGCTAAACTGATACACGCATTTATAAAATCAGGATATGTAATGAATACTCCTAACATTTATAATTGGATCGACCTTGCATTATTTGATGGCATATGGGTATATAATAAAGTATCTAACAGATGCAGAAGGGCAATAAAAAATGGACTCAGCTTTCATTTCTTAACAGAAACCGAAGAAGACGAAAAAACAGATGCATACAATCTTATTAAACAAAACAGAATCGGAAAAGGAAGAAAGATACATATGTCCTTTGAAGAAGTTAAGGAAATAAATAGTAGGATTCCTGTTGATTTTTTCATTGTCAAAGACAAAACCACATCTACAATTGGAGCTGGCATTATTTATCGTGGCAACAGCAATATTGCTCAGGCAATATTTATGGGCGACGACTTAGATAAAAGAGATTTGGGAACAATTGATTTTTTATATATGAATATTTATAATCATTATAAGAATATGAGCTATAAGCATATTGACTTCGGAATTTCTAGCTTAAACGGTGAGCCCAATATGGGATTGATTAGATTCAAAGAGATTCATAATTGCAATACTTCTCTACAATATTCTTTCAGATGGTCTCCAGACTTAGATTTAAACTAAGCACAAAAAATTCAAATGAACTATTAATATTAAACATCATGTTATACGAATTCAACCTATTTAATGGAAGTTTAGATGAAATATCACCAACAAAAAAGCTTATCACAACTCTAAATGCACATTCATACAACACTTTGTATGATGACATAATATTTAAAAAGGCGCTTAAAAATAGTGATATATTACTCCCTGACGGCGTTAGCATGGTATGGGCTTCTAGCATACTAAAAGGAAAAAGCATAAGAAAGATTGCTGGTGAAGATTTATTTTTTTATGAGATGGAAAGAGTCAATAAAATAAAAGGTAAATGCTTCTTTCTTGGTAGTACTGAAGAAAATTTGAAACTAATTAAAGAAAGGGCAATACGAGAGTTTCCAAACATCTCTATTTCTACATACTCTCCCCCATTTAAACCAGTTTTTGATGAAAATGATAATCAATTAATATTAGATAAAATAAATAACATAGAGCCTGATGCTCTTTTTGTAGGCATGACGGCCCCTAAACAAGAGAAGTGGGCATTTAACAATCTTCATAGAATAAATGCAGGTCATATTTGCTGTATCGGGGCGGTATTTGATTTTTATGCAGGCACAATCAAAAGAGCACCTAAATGGATTATTAATCTAGGATTAGAATGGCTATATAGATTACTAAAAGAGCCAAGAAGGATGTGGAGGAGATATATTATAGGCAATTCTATTTTCATAGCTAGAATATTAAGATCTAAACTTTTATATTCTAAAACTTCAAAAGCAAATTCTCTAATAACATCTGAAATAAAAAGCTCAGAGAATAAACGAAAAGTATAAAAAATCAACTATAAATTAATCAATATGGAAACAGATCATTCAGGGGTACGGTTTTTCTATCTTTTAGCAGACCTACTCTTACTAAATATAGCAGTATATATTGTTTTTATGTTCAGTCCAATTCATGACTATATGGATTTGCCAAGGAGAAACTTATACTTTCTGCATGCAAACATATCTGAGATGATAGCATATATATTATTCTCAAGAAGAAACTTATTTTACACTGATAAATTTATAGAAAGACTTAAGATAAGAAGTAAACGTTTCATTATTTTAATAATAACTCTTTATGTTCTCGGTGAACTTCTATTGCCAAAAGGATACCATAGAATAGTTATTTTAGAGTATGTGGCATTTTTTTATGTCTTCAAAATGATAACGTTCTATTATATATATAGGTTACATAAAAGAAGGTACAAAATAGATAATTATGGATACAGAGTAGCAGTTATAGGAACTAATAACTCCAGTAAAATCTTGGGCAATTTGCTTAAAAACAATCCAAGACTAGGCTTCAAATTTATAGGATACATAACAGATGGAGACAACTTAGATTATTCTGAGCATGTATTAGGTAATTATGATGATATTCACGCTTTGGTAAAAGAGAATAGAGTAAATATGGTATTTGTCACCAACCCTAAATACTTTACAGACGAAAACACAAAAATGTTATTGACAGACTGTAATAAAGCTGGGCTCAGATTAAGATATATCATGATGAACGAGTATTGGAGCAATAGATCAGGCACAACAATTGAACCTATAAAATATTTTGAGATGTTCAATCCTCAAGAAATTCCATTAGATCATTTGTCACTACGTATTCAAAAAAGAACATTTGATATTATGTTCTCATCCTTGGTAATTATATTAGTTTTTAGTTGGTTATTACCATTAATTTCTATAATAATAAAACTAACATCTAAAGGGCCAGTATTCTTCATTCAAGAGCGAACTGGCATAAACAACAAAACTTTTAAATGCTATAAATTTAGGACAATGACTGTGAATGATGATAGCGACACAAAGCAGGCTCAGAAGAATGACCCACGTATTACACCTGTAGGAAGTTTTCTTCGAAAGACAAATCTAGATGAATTTCCACAGTTTTTCAATGTACTGTTTGGGCACATGTCTGTAGTAGGACCTCGTCCTCATATGCTAAAGCATACTGACCAATACTCTTCACTTATAGAATATTATAAAGTGCGTCACTTCGTCAAGCCAGGCATAACTGGATGGGCACAAGTAAATGGATTTAGGGGATTAACAGACGAACTTTGGAAAATGGAAAAAAGAGTGGAACATGACATGCAATATTTGGAGAAATGGACTTTACTTTGGGATTTTAAAATAATATTCCTAACCATTTTAGGAAAAAATGCGTATCAAAATGCAATGTAATAAATAATATACATAAATATATAATTTAATATTCTCAATAAATAAAACAAATATGACTAAAGTAGCATTAATAACCGGTATCACAGGACAAGATGGTTCATATCTTGCAGAGTTCTTAATTGACAAAGGATATGAAGTTCATGGTCTATTGCGCCGCTCATCTTCTTTTAATACAGAACGTATAGAACATCTCTATCTGGATGAGTGGGTTAGGGATATGAAACAAGAAAGATTGGTCAATCTACATTATGCTGATATGACCGATTCAAGTTCACTAACAAGAGTGATACAAGCAATAAAACCAGATGAAATATATAACTTGGCCGCTCAAAGTCACGTGAAAGTAAGCTTTGATGTTCCTGAATATACAGCAGAGACAGATGCAGTTGGCACTCTTAGACTATTAGAGGCATTAAGAATCTTGGGAATGGAGAACAAAACAAGAATATATCAAGCCTCAACCTCTGAACTCTTTGGACTAGTGCAAGAAGTGCCTCAAAAAGAGACTACTCCGTTTTATCCTCGTAGTCCCTATGGTGTTGCAAAGCTTTATGCATATTGGATTACTAAAAATTACAGAGAGTCTTACAATATGTTTGCTGTAAATGGCATACTATTTAATCATGAAAGTGAACGAAGAGGTGAAACATTTGTAACACGTAAAATAACAATTGCAGCTGCCCGAATTGCACAAAACCTACAAGATAAACTATACCTTGGAAATTTGGACTCATTACGGGATTGGGGATATGCTAAAGACTATGTGGAGTGTATGTGGCTTATGCTACAACACGATGAGCCTGAAGATTTTGTAATAGCAACTGGTGAGATGCATAGCGTAAGGGAGTTTTGCACTCTAGCCTTTGCAGAAGCTGGCATAAGACTAAAGTGGGAGGGACAAGGAGTTAACGAACGAGGAATTGATAAACTATCCGGAAAAGTTATTGTAGAAGTAGATCCTAAGTACTTTAGACCAACAGAAGTAGAACTACTCAAGGGTGACCCGTCCAAAGCAAAAAAACTACTAGGTTGGAATCCTAAAAAAACTTCCTTTGAAGAACTCGTAAAGCTCATGGTAAAACATGACATGAAATATGTAAAGAAACAAAAACTCAAACAAGATATTGACAATGAATAAAGAAAGCAAAATATACGTAGCCGGCCATAAGGGATTAGTTGGCTCGGCTATTTGGGACAACCTTGTCAAGAGAGGATACAATAATCTAGTTGGTAAAAGCCATTCAGAACTAGATCTGATGGATAATAGTCAAGTAAAAGAGTTCTTTTTCAAGGAAAAGCCTGAATATGTGTTTCTAGCGGCAGCATATGTAGGTGGCATTATGGCAAACAATACCTACAGAGCAGATTTCATTTATAGAAACATCACTATTCAAAACAACATTATTGGTGAATGCTATAGACACAATATAAAAAAACTTCTTTTCTTAGGAAGCACTTGCATTTATCCTAAAGATGCCCCCCAACCAATGAAGGAAGATAGCCTTTTAACATCACCTCTTGAATATACAAATGAACCTTATGCAATTGCAAAAATCGCAGGTTTAAAAATGTGTGAAAGCTTCAACATTCAATATGGCACTAATTATATTCCTGTTATGCCTACTAACCTTTATGGTCCAAATGACAACTTTGATTTAGAGAGAAGCCATGTTTTACCTGCTATGATTAGAAAAATTCATCTTGCAAAATGCCTAAAAGATAATAACTGGAGTGGTATTAGCAAAGATATAGCTAGAAGACCGATACTCGGTATTAACAGCAAATCAAGTGTCGATGAAATAGTCTCCACATTAGGCTCATACGGCATCACTGCTAGCCATGTAGAGCTTTGGGGAAGCGGAAAACCAATGAGAGAATTCTTGTGGAGTGAAGATATGGCTGATGCTTGTGTTTTTATAATGGAAGAAATTGATTTCCCTCATCTCGCAAAAAATAAAGAAGAAATCAGAAATTGTCACATCAATATTGGCACAGGCATAGAGACTAGTATAAAGAATTTAGCAACACTAATATCCGATACTATCGGATACCTTGGTACTATTAAATTCAATACATCCAAACCCGATGGGACAATGAGAAAACTAACTGATGTTTCCAAATTAAACTCCTTGGGATGGAGACATAAAATAGGCATTGAAGATGGTGTTAATCTCTTATATAATTGGTACACTTCAAACATATATAAATGAAGTCTTGCTCTAAAGAGAGAAAGGTATATTACTAATGTTTCGCACTTCCTTTCTATTTCTTTGTCAATTATTTAAAGGAAGTGCGAAACATCAGTATAACCAAGAAAATATGACCAAAAGAATTAAACGTAATAAGTTACTTAATAAGTTTCGTCATCTGCAGTTTAACACTAGAGTAAACTTATCATCTGATAATATATTCGATATACATCAGTATAAAGTTTTAAAACAAATAAGCTCAGGAAGAAATTTCTTTGCTCATAAGCCAACTACTATTATTGCCGACCCTTTTCTCTTTCCTTTCAACAATGAACTATTTCTTTTTTATGAAGAACTTAAAGGAATCGAGGGTACTGGTATAATTAAAATGATAAAAACAAAAGACTTGATCAATTGGTCAAATCCCAAGACCGTATTGAAAGAGAACTTTCATTTGTCATTCCCTAATGTATTTAAAATAAATAATCAAATTTATATGATGCCTGAAACTTGGCAAAATGAATCTATACGATTATACAAGCCCAATGAAGATTTAACAGAATGGACTTTTTATAAAAAAATATTGATTGACAAAAGTTACGTGGATAGCTCAATAATTCAATTCAACGAAAAGTTATATTTATTCACAACAGTGAACGCCTATGATACGAATTTATTAAAGCTTTACATATCAGATAGTATAGATTCTGAATGGAAAGAACACCCAAAGTCGCCGATAACAGATAATATTAATAACGCTAGATGTGGAGGAGCAGTGTTTAGCTACAATGGAACCTTTTATAGACCCTCTCAACAATATAACATTAATTATGGTGATGGTTTAGATATAAATGTAATAGAACATTTATCACCCACTGAATATAAAGAAAAAAAAATGACAAGTATTATGCCAAATTCAGAAAAATTTTATTCATTAGGGGGACATCACATAAGTGTATGTAGATTCAATAATAAAAATATTGTAGCAACTGATGCTTTAGCTTATAGTTATAACTTTTTTGAAATAGTAAAACGAATTGTTTTCAAATTTAGTAAATACAATGCTCGCTAAAACCGCGTAGCAAGAACATAAATCTAACAATCCAATCTACAACAAGTAAGAATATACATTTTACAATAATGCATCGTATCACCCCTGGTGCATTAATATTATTAAGTACCAACTCACCAATCGCAAACCACGTTTGGTCAATTCTAATTGGAATCATCCAAATGTGGTTTGTGAATTGTGTAAGATGTGATGATGACGTTCCGAACAGTTTTGGTCATTGAAATGACTTTTTTGAACTTCACATCCTTTCGTCTCGAAACTGATTTTGAGTGAATGGTGTCGTCAAATGCTCTCCAAATCATTGAAAAAGTGGTGCTAGCCTAAAAAAATGCTTTGGAATTCACCAAAATGGCTGAAATGTTAATTAAAATGTATGCTAAATCACCAAAATGTCTTATTTGTTAAAAAACTTCGTCTCAAAAACATCAAAAAACTCATAATGATGATTTCGCGAGCATTGGAAGACATCATTTTGTCAAAATAGTGATTTCAAATGCATTTTTGGTCACCAAAATGACTTATTCATATATCAACTCTTCTGTTGACGACACTGAAATGACTTATTCATACATCTACTCTTGTGTTGGCGACACTAAACAATCTTGTTTAATGCCCAAGACTCCATTTTTGTACCTCAAAGCGAGTGTTTCGATGGTCGCTTCATCTATGTGCTAGAAGATAAATTCATATCTTTTCCAAAATATAAGACTAGAATATCAGTTAAATCACTACTTTTGAGGAATATTTTAGTTGACATGCTGTAAATAAAATCGGGAAGCTTCTTTATACGACACTAACAACCAGCGTCTTATTCAAATAATTTAATGCTTATTTTACAGCGAATCAAGGCATTATAATAAAAGTCATGTACTTAGAATGCAGACATTAAATTGTTTTTGTATAAACTAAGTTCGCAATCAGAGCATATATTTTAAATGATCCATGGGTATTATATACATTTATTGCAAATATCAAAACCCCAACCTCACTTTTACAATATCATTCTCTAATTCGCTTTCGAAAATAAAATCAAACTTTTTAAACAAGTTAAGGCTACGTGTATTGTCTTTAAGAATTAAAGCATATAATGATTTTAAATCGATTTGTCTGGCATAACTAATAAGATACTTTAAGCATTGTGTTCCAATGCTCTTTCCCCATAGCAACTTTTCTCCAACATAAAGCCATGCCTCTCCCTCTGTATCGGTAATATTTTTAATACCACAAACTCCAACTAACGTATTATGTACCAACATAGTTTTTATATAATAGTCATCTCTAGCTGCAAGGACCTCGAACCACTCTCTTTGAGACACTCGATCAAAATCTGAAGTATTTGTAAAGTACTTAATTTCTATGTCATTCAACCAATCCCACGATTTTGCAAGTGCTTCCTCATCAAAATTTCCAAAAATCAACTGATAATCATTAGCCATAATAACAAATCATCTATAAATTTACAACTCTAACCTCATCAATATGCTATCTTCATTTATGTCTTTTTCATAAATAAATCCGAAACGAGAACCATTTTTACGGCTTGCTCTATTTGACTTCAAACATACTATATACAAAGATTTCAACTTCAATTTGTTGCCATATTTTATTAAATAATCCGCAACTTGCGCCCCTATTGTCTTTCCCCAAAGTGTCTTCTCACCAATATACACCCATATTTCGCCATCAGATTTAGTAATATTCTTGATACCACATACACCTACCAACATATCATCAGTTGAAATGGCTCGAATGAAATAGTCATCTCTCTTGCTAAGTCCCTCGAACCACTTCCTTTGCATTTCTCGATCAAAGTCAGGAGTATTGGTTAGATGTTTAATCTCTGAATCATTCAGCCACTCCCATGATTTATCAAGTGCTTCTTCTGTGTACTCTACAAATTCAACTTCGACAATTTTACGAAACTCCATAATTATTGTTTATTTGAATAATATATAATCAACATACAGTTTAAATATAAAGTGCCATAATCTTTATAAGTACCTAAATGTGAGACCAATTATATATTCTGAATTATACACAGTCAAAACACTCTGTTATAACAATTGTTCACACAATATCCTATTATTTAAATAAACTAATCCTCATCCTTCAATATCAATCTCAACGAACTATTACGTGTTATGTAATTCCATGCCCAATTAATGAAAATTATTAGCTTGTTCCTAACACTTAAAATCAACATTAGGTGTAGAAACATCCATATAATCCAAGCAATACGACCTTTTAACTTCATAAACGGAAAATCAACTACAGCTTTATTTCTTCCCACTGTAGCCATAGCTCCTAGATTCTTGTATTCGTATTGCTTGTTGCGCAACTTACCTTTCTCTAGTGCATTGATATTTTTAGCTAAGTTTTTGGCCTGACCAATTGCAACATTTGCCACTTGAGGGTGAGAATGCGGATACTTCTCTGTTTCCATATAGGCAATATCACCAATTGCAAATACATCATCAAGTCCAACAACTTTGTTGGTTCTATCCACTTTTATTCTGTTGCCGCGCATCACCGAATCCTGTGGGATACCTCCAATCATATTGCCAATGATTCCCGCTGACCAGATTACACTATTTGATAGGATTGTTTCACCATTATTTAAAGTTAGAGTTTCGCCATCATAATTAGTTACAATCACGTTTGTTTTCACAATAACTCCCATACCCTTAAGATACTCTTCAGAATAGTTTTGTGCATATTTGCTCATCGCAGCTAAAGTGTTTTTACCACCCTCCAAGAGATATACATTTACGTTATCAACGTTTATATTAGGATAGTCTTTGGGTAGCACATCTTTCTTTATCTCTACGAATGCTCCAGCTAGCTCCACGCCAGTAGCACCACCACCAACAATAACAATATTATGCAAGGCCTCTTTTTCTTTGTCATATAGTAGTTTTTCAAAGTTCAGCAATATTGAGTTTCTAACATTAATTGATTGGAAAGTAGATTTCAAACCTAAAGTATTTTCTTCAATATCTTTATTACCATAAAAATTGGTTTTGGCCCCCATTCCTAAAATCAAATAATCGTAAGCAAATTCACCAATAGATGTTTGTATTAGTTTATTATCGGCCTCAACTCCCTTAACCTCAGCCATACGAATCCTAACATCTCTCCTACCTTGAAATATCTTACGAATCGGGAAAGAAATTGACGAGGGCTCAATTTGCGAAGATGCGACCTGATAAAACAAAGGGGGAAACTGATGATGATTTATCTTATCAATAATCAAAATATCAAACTTATCTTTAGTCAGATTTTTGACAAACTGCAAACC
>JAAYFB010000147.1 GCA_012728465.1 Proteiniphilum sp.
CTTTGACATTTATAATTATCTCATTTGACACCTTAGCTAGAAAGTCAAAAGGAAGTCGAGACCAATCAGCTGTAAGTGCATCTACTGAATTTACTGCACGAAGAGCAACAGCATTTTCATACGTCCGCTCATCACCCATCATGCCTACCGATTGAATTGGAAGGAGGATAGCACCCGCTTGCCATACAGTATCGTAAAGCCCATATTCGCGCAGCAATTTGATATAAATATCATCAGCATCTTGAAGGATACGCACCTTTTCGGGAGTAATATCTCCAAGTATGCGAACACCTAGTCCAGGTCCAGGAAATGGATGACGATTAATTAGATGTGGTTGCATGCCCAGTTCAGTTCCTATCTTACGAACCTCATCTTTGAAAAGAAGCTTAAGTGGCTCGCATAACTTCAAATTCATCTTTTCGGGTAGCCCTCCCACATTGTGGTGGCTCTTAATAGTTACACCCGTTACGGATAACGATTCTATTATATCAGGATAAATAGTGCCCTGCGCCAACCATTTAATATCTTTAAGCTTTCCAGCCTCTTCGTCAAAAACATCTATAAATCCACGACCAATAATTTTTCTTTTCTCTTCAGGGTCTGTAACTCCCGCAAGCTCATTATAAAATCGCTCTTTGGCATCAACCCCAATAACGTTGAGACCTAAGTGCTCGTAATCTTCTAAAACCTTTTCGAATTCATTTTTGCGAAGCAATCCATGATCAACGAATATGCATGTGAGATTCTTACCGATAGCCTTGTTTAGTAAAACTGCAACCACCGACGAATCCACACCACCCGAAAGGGCTAATATAACTTTATCGTTGCCTAGCTCCTCCTTAAGGTTCTTAACAGTGCTTTGTACAAATGTTTTTGGATTCCAATCTCTTTCGCACTTGCAGATGCTCAAGAAGTTATTTATAATAGTCTCTCCACTTTCTGTATTAGGCGATTCGGGATGAAACTGGATACCCCATGTTTGTTCTCCAGCAACTTTATATGCTACCGTATTGTCATTTTTGTCGATTGCTATTGTATTGTACGATTGAGGCAATTGTTCAAAACTATCCGAAACAGATGTCCAAGCGTTAATGTCATTAGGAATATCATTGAACAACTCATCTTTTTTCTCAACTATGCTTACTGCTTCTACACTTAGTTCACGCTCGTCATTTTTCTCAATAACAGCACCATCAAGTTTTGCAATAAATTGTGCTCCATATCCTATAGCAAGCACTGGATACTTCTTACGAATACCATCTAAATTGGCTTTAAAAGCATCCTCATCGTGCACAGAGTATGGACTACCTGAGAGTATTACCCCTTTTACTGAATCGTCGTTGTGAGGAAACTTGTTAAAAGGAACTATTTCGCAAAATGTGTTTAATTCTCTTATTCTTCTACCTAAAAGCTGGGTTGTTTGCGAACCGAAATCGAGAATGATGATTTTTTCGTTCATATATGATTATTTTAATTCATAATGGAAGCGCAAAGATACAAAACTCTTGGTCTTTTGATGTTAATTGGTACCATCGGTATATTTTTTTTATTGTTACAAGTTTATAAATACAATTATTTAACTATCTTTGAAAGATTATATTGTACAGATTGACAATGAGATTTAAATATATCATAATATCACTATTATCACTGATTGCCCCGATAAGCTTATTTGGTCAATCAATCAATGATGCAAAGAGATTGTATCAAGAGAAGAATTATGTCGAAGCAAAACCCATACTCGAAGAAGTATATTCTTCTTCACCAAACAATTCAGAAGCCAACAATATGCTTGGTGTAATCGCCTTTGAAGAGGGAGAATATCTAAAAGCTCGTAAATACTTGGAGCTTGCATCACAAAAAAGAGTTACTGAATCTTACCTATATCTAGGAAGACTATACTCTTTGTTATACATGTTTGATGACGCCGAAAAGGAGTTCGTTAAATATGAAAAGGCTAACAGACGCAATAAAGTGGCTCTAGAAAATCTAGAAAATGAAAGAGAGGTGGCGAACAAGCTACAACGAATGGTGAATAGAACTGAGAATATTCAAATTATTGATAGTATAGTAGTGCCAAAGAGTGATTTTTTGGTTGCATACAAGCTTAGTGCATCAAGTGGATATCTACAACCCGTAAATCAATTCTTCAAAAATCAAATAACAAATGACAAAGTGTTATTTACAAATGAGAGGAAAGACAAGATATATTATTCACTTGAAGACTCAATAAATGGTAGTAAACTATATTCAATGGAAAAACTACTAGATGACTTTGGAAATGAAAAGCCACTATTTGAAGTATCAAGCCACAGTGGTAACCAAGCATACCCTTTCGTAATGACTGATGGTGTTACTATATATTTTGCATCAACTGGAAATGAATCCATTGGTGGATACGATATATTTGTAACAAGATATAACTATAATACAAGCACCTACTTGGCACCCAATCAATTGAATATGCCTTTCAACTCACCGTTCAATGACTATATGATGGTTATAGATGACGAAAAAGGCATAGGATGGTTTGCTAGTGATCGCTTTCAACCAGATGGTTATGTATGTGTATATACATTTATTCCTTCGCAGAGAATTGTTTTAATCGACAGTGATAATGAAGAATACATCGCAGGTAGGGCCATGATATCATCAATAAAAGATAGCTGGGATAGTGCAATAGACTATTCAGATTTAATCGAATTATCAAAAAGAGACAATAATATAGAAATATCAAAATCAGCTGGGGATTTCGAGTTTATCATAAATGATCAAGTCACCTATCACACCTTGTCAGATTTTAAACATGGCGCTGCAAAAACATTATTCTCTCAATCGTTAGAATTAGAAAAAAATCTAAGCCAAATGATAATTAAATTGGATGGATTAAGAGAGCAATATGCTAATGGAGCTAAAAATCAGGAAATAAGAACAGCTATATTAAATTTAGAGAATAGCGTTAATACTACCAAGCGGGAAGTGGAGTCATTAAAACTTCGTGCTAGAAATGAAGAGATAAGAAATACCTTTTAAAATATTGTATTATGACCTTTAACTTAGCAATTGTAGCTGCTTTAATTTTCCTAGGAGTGTTATTAATCCTAATTGAAATATTCTTGCTACCAGGTTTTGGGATTGCCGGAATTGGTGGAATTGCATTTATGGGAGGCGGTGTATTCTTTGCATATTCCTATATTGGAGCAACTGCAGGAACCATCACATTGCTACTTTCATTACTACTCCTAGGTGGAGGGTTTGCATGGCTAATAAAATCCAAATCACTTAGTAAAATAGCATTAACAGCAGATATTGCCGAGACAGTTGACAAAAGCGAGCTTAAAAAACTTGCTAAAGGAGACATCGGAACTACTATCTCTCGCCTCAATCCTATTGGCAAAGTAATGTTTGGTGAAGTTATAGTAGAAGGCAAATCATTTAGTGGTGAACTAATTGATGAAGATACAGAAGTAGAAGTTTTATATGTTGACTCATTTAATGTTATAGTCAAATCCAAAAACAAAGAGACCACTTTATAATATGAATAATAAATTCTATAAAGCATTAAAACTAAACTTTAATTATACACACTAAATTATTTAATTATGACACCATTTTCCATACCATTGATTATCACAATCGCTGTCATTGTGATATTCCTACTAATCTTTTTTCATTATGTCCCCTTCTTTTTGTGGATTAATGCATTGTCAGCAAATGTTCGCATTTCACTAATTCAATTATTTTTGATGCGACTACGTCGAGTTCCACCTCATACCATTGTTTATGCAATGATAGAGGCACACAAAGCGGGACTAAAGACTGTAACCCGAGACGACCTAGAGGCTCACTACCTTGCTGGTGGACATGTGGAGCAAGTTGTACACGCACTTGTATCAGCTTCAAAAGCAAACATAGATCTTCCCTTTCAAATGGCAACCGCAATAGACCTAGCTGGTCGTGATGTGCTAGAGGCAGTTAGAATGTCGGTTAACCCAAAGGTTATAGACACACCACCAGTATCAGCAGTAGCAATTGATGGTATCCAGTTAATAGCAAAAGCACGTGTTACCGTTCGTGCAAACATCAAGCAATTGGTGGGAGGTGCTGGAGAAGAAACCATTCTTGCACGTGTTGGTGAAGGTATTGTCTCCTCAATTGGTTCAGCGTCTTCGCATAAATCTGTTTTGGAAAATCCAGACTCAATTTCTAAACTTGTATTAAGAAAAGGACTAGATGCTGGTACTGCATTCGAAATACTATCGATTGACATAGCTGATATTGACATAGGTAAAAATATTGGTGCTGTACTTCAAATGGATCAAGCTCAAGCAGACAAAAATATTGCCCAAGCACGTGCAGAAGAGCGTCGTGCAATGGCTATAGCACAAGAACAAGAGATGAAAGCTAAGGCACAAGAAGCCCGTGCAAAAGTTATTGAAGCGGAAGCACAAGTGCCAATTGCTATGGCAGAAGCATTTAGAAGTGGAAATCTTGGAATTATGGACTACTATCGCATGGAGAATATCAAAGCTGATACTGATATGCGAGACTCAATTTCTAAACCACAAGGTGGTGGAAAGAATGACAATAAATAGTCTGCCAACTATTAATTTTTAAATATAAAATTATGAGAATAATACCTAGCTCCGAATTTATAATTAACCCTGATGGAAGTGCATTCCATCTTCATATAAAGCCAGAGCAACTATCTGACAAGATCATTATGATGGGCGACCCAGATCGTGTTACCCTCACTGCTTCCTTTCTAGATAGTATTGAGTGTGATATACAAAGCCGAGAGTTTCATACCGTTACAGGAACATATAAAGGCAAACGAATTACCGTATTATCACATGGCATAGGAACTGACAATATAGACATAGTTCTTACAGAATTAGATGCTCTTGCAAATATTGAGTTCGAGACTAGAACTGTGAAAGAGGAGTTTAAGCAATTATCAATGGTGCGAATAGGCACTTCAGGAGGTATGCAACCACATTGCCCAGTAGGATCGTATGTTGTTTCTGAAAAGTCAATTGGCTTTGATGGAGTTATACACTATTATGCTGGCTCGAGAGATGTTTGTGATATTGAGTTTGAAGATGCTTTTCAAAAGCATGTCAATTGGTCTCCATATCACTGCTCTCCGTATGTTGTAAACTCTGATGAAGAGCTAGTTGATAGAATAGGTTTTGACATGATAAAAGGAGTAACCATATCGGCAATAGGTTTCTATGGACCTCAAGGCCGACATGTTAGGCTCCCATTGGCAGATCCAAACTTGAATGCAAAAATTGAATCTTTTAGATTTGATGGTAGTTCTATTACTAATTATGAGATGGAAAGCTCAGCAATAGCAGGGCTAAGCAAAATGATGGGCCATAAGGCTATGACTGTGTGCACTATTATTGCAAACAGAGTAGCTCTAGACTCAGATGCGAACTATAAAGGCTCTATCGAAGAGCTTTTAAAGACTGTTCTTGAAAGAATATAGCCAATTACTATTCATCTTTGTAGTGAAATGTTTATCACTACAAAGATGAATTCTATCGGTTATATTACTATTACACAAATAATTCAGAATTATCTGAATTTACTACTTAATTCATACCTAGTATAATTAAGATATTTTTTAACTAAAATAGTGAAATATGAAAAAACTATTATCCTTGTTATTAGTTGCAGTTACATTTGCAGCTATGGCACAACAAAACCCACCGCAACCTATTGACCCTAATATTAAAAAGGGCGTACTAGAGAATGGACTGACGTATTACATACGTCACAACA
>JAAYFB010000004.1 GCA_012728465.1 Proteiniphilum sp.
GGGAGTGATTTGAACTTTTTACCCCAAATCTCATTTGTGGTTGGGAGTGATTTCTTCTCATAACTGCCATTTATATACATAAATAAGAGTGCAGAGAACCAAAAACTACCATTATTAAGTGATGGAGAGAGTAAAAATGGGCCAACACTATTAAAACTCTTTAATATCCACCCCTAAACTTAACAATAATTGCGAATGATAAGTGATAATGATAGTGTTTTATTTTTATTTCTGTCAATGTCATTTGACATTTTGAGTTTTTGCAATTAAAAACAGTCAATAACGTTTGACATTTTGAGTTTTTGGAATTTAAAACTACCAATGTCATTTGACATTTGGGGTTGATGAATATAAATTATGAGCCAATATGGCTACTTCTGTAATTAAATTGATGAAGAAATCTTGTCAGCAAAGTGTTTTATACCACTGAAAAAAACAGGATCAATTCGTATATCATTTGGATAACCAATGCTCAGATGAGATTCATAAAAAATAAAAGAACAATGAACCAGTAGGAACAAAACAAAAAATGTTCTGTCAATGAATTATCGACAGAACATTTTTTATAATTCGCACTTCACCGCAGAATACTAATCTTCAATAGGTTTGCTACCTCTATCCATTTTAGGTATTCTTTGGCGGCGTTGACCTTCTGCTCGAGGAGTAGCTGGTTTATGATTCGAGAAACTATCTCTCCTATCGGAACGATCAAAGTCTCTTTTTTGAAAATCACGTGGTCGTCTATCTTTGTCGAACGAACGATCTTTTGGTCGTCTATCTTTGCTATCAAAGTTTCTTTCGCCACCTTTAGAGTCTGCACGTCTGTTATCTCTATCAAACGAACGATTTCTATCAAATGGCTTTTTGTCACCTCTATCGAATGAGCGATCACCGTCTCTTGAGCGTCTCTCTTTGTCAAACGGACGAGCATTAGTATCACGAGGACGTCGGTCTCTATCAAACGTACGTTGCTCACCAGCGGGCTTGTCATCTCTATTGAAGAAATCACGCTTATCAAAATGTTTTTTATCTACTTCAAAAGAGCCACCTTTTCTCTCAAAACCACCTTTTTTGTCTTTATCAAAAGAGCGAGAACCTCTATCAAATGGTTTTCTATCATTTCTATCAAACGAACGTTTGTCTCCATCACCATGGCGACGGTCTCCATCAAAGGAACGTCCTCCACCCTCACGCGGTTTTCTATCTCTATCGAAAGAGCGACTTTTGTCGAATGGCTTTCTGTCATCTCTATCAAATGAACGTTTATTATCACGTGGGCGACTTTCGCCTCTATCGAATTCTCGCTTCGGTTTATTAAATTTATCATCTCGACGGAAAGGACGATCATCACTAAATCGATCTCTATTTTCACCTTCCGACTCTTCCATATCACGTTGCGAACGGCGATAACCCTCTCTCGAGTTTCGTTCCTCACTCACAAATTTTTCAGCTCTTTTATTACGTCTAATAGCTGCTTCTGATCTATCGTCAGGATCGTGTTCGTTTCGCTTTCCAGAGAATATTTGATACTCGCGCATTTCACACTCTAATGAACCATTAAATAGGAAGAACCTTTTCGAAGGCTTCAATCCGATACTATCAAAAGACTCTTTTTTGTAACTCAATATATACGAATCGTATCCAACAAAGACATGTTTCAGTCGCTCACCAATCATTGAGTATAACTCATCCATGTCAGCCACCTTTAGTCGCTCACCATATGGGGGATTTGTCATCAACACACCAGCAGGCTGCGGAGCTTCTTCATACTGCTGAATTGGCATTAATGATATATCAATATACTTTTTTACGCCTGCATTCTTTACATTTTGCTCTGAAGCAGCGATTGCCGTTGCCGATACATCTGAACCTATTATTCTATAATTGAACTCCTTTGCTGAAGAGTCATCATTATAAATCTCGCTAAAGAGTTCTTCATCAAAATCATTCCACTTTTCAAATCCAAAGTCTTGGCGATGAATTCCTGGAGGTGTTCCTGTTGCTATCATAGCTGCTTCGATAAGTAGAGTTCCTGATCCACACATAGGATCTATAAAAGTACTCTCGCCTCGCCAACCAGATTTAAGAATCATTCCTGCAGCAAGCACTTCGTTAAGAGGTGCTTCAGTAGGTGCAATACGATAACCACGTTTGTGTAAAGATTCGCCCGAGCTATCTAGCGACAAAGTACATGTTTTGTGCGAAATATGAATATTGAAAACTAAATCGGGATTGACTAAACTCACAGATGGACGCTTGCCATATTTTTCTTGAAACCAATCTGCAATAGCATCTTTAACTCTGTAGGCCACAAACTTTGAGTGCTTAAACATATGTGAAAACACTACAGAATCTATAGAAAACGTTTTGTCGAGTGTCAAATATTCATCCCAATTGATAGCTTTTACTGCATCATAAACCTCATCGGCATCTTCTGCTTTAAATTCATGAATAGGCTTTAATATTCGCAATGCAGTGCGACAGTGGATATTAGCTTTATACATCAAGGCTTTGTCTCCAGAAAAAGAGACCATACGTGTGCCCATTTCAACATCAGTGGCTCCGAGTGATATCAACTCATCTGCCAGAACATCCTCAAGTTCAGCCATAGTTTTGGCTATCATCGGATAAATTGCGGATTGACTCATTTATTTTTATTCAATTAATTGTGGCACAAAGGTAATAAGTTTTTTGAAACTATTGATACGAGGAATTTAGGAAGGCAAATATAATTTGTGAACTAGAAACAAACAATTTATTATTCTATCCCCTAGTAAATATAAGTTGATTTCAAGCACTTATAGACATACAACGGACAAGCATAGTATCCACTGACTATTCTATAGCTCCAGCTCTAAAACTATTGTTATGCTTAAAAGCATTGTTATTATAATTAATTACTCTAAATTTGTATCATATAGATGTTTTTGTGAGACACACTTTTATTCATAAAAAGAAAAATCAAATAGAAATGAAATACTTACTTTCCCTGCCATCAAATGCAGCAGACAGCTTTCACACAATAAATAACAAATCAAGAGAAAACTGGTTTTGCACTTCTGATCCTAAAGACAAAAGATTGGGCTCAGGTGGCGGAACAGTATGGCTTTTGGAACAATGCTATCAATCTGACAATTCCAATGGTGGCTTTGAAGATTGGTTGCAAAATGAAAAGCGGGTACTTATTCATGCAGGTGGGCAAAGTAGGCGATTACCATCCTATGCTATAATGGGCAAAACATCGTTACCTGTTCCCGTTTTTAGATGGGCACGCGGACAAAAGTTATCCCAAAACCTTCTATCACTTCAAAAACCATTATTTGACAATATAATGGAGAAAGCACCCGAAGGACTACGTACACTTATTGCGAGTGGTGATGTATATATAAGATCAGAAGAGGCTCTACCCGAAATACCCGATGCTGATGTAGTATGTTTAGGGCTCTGGGTTGACTCATCTTTGGCAACTAGGCATGGTGTATTTGCAAACAAAAGAAAATCGCCCGAAACTCTTGATTTAGTAATGCAAAAGCCATCTTTAAAAGAATTAGAAGAGTTATCGAAAACTCACTTTTTTTTAATGGATATTGGCTTGTGGCTACTTAGCGACAAAGCTGTTAACATACTTAGACAACGCTCATATAATTCAAATAAAGAACTTTCATTTTATGATTTGTATAGTGACTTTGGATTGGCATTAGGAGAAAACCCAAAATATATTGATAAAGATATAAATAACCTTTCGGTAAAAGTGGTTCCACTTACAGGTGGGGAGTTTTATCATTTCGGCACTACTAAAGAGATGATATCATCCACACTGTCACTTCAAAACAAAGTGTACGATCAAAGATTAATAATGCACCGAAAGATTAAGCCAAATAATACTGTGTTCACCCAAAACTCGGATGTAAATATATCCTTCTCCGAACACAATAATAATATATGGATTGAAAACTCATATATTAGTAATCAATGGAGCATATCATCAGGAAACGTGATTACGGGTGTACCAAAAAACAATTGGGTTATTCATCTTCGTGATGGTATTTGTATTGATATTGTACCACTATCGGAAGGATACTTTGCAGTCCGACCTTATGGCATTAATGACTCATTTAGTGGAGACATTAATAACTATTCAACTAATTGGATGGGGCAACCTATTTCGCAATGGTTTGCCGAACGAGGATTGAGAATAGAAGACACGCAAATACATAAAGAAGATATTCAACGCTCTCAGATATTTCCTGTAGTGAAATCCACAGAGGATATGGAAAAAGTGCTAAAATGGATGACTGGGCAAAACATTAATGATACTGAAGGCGAACTTATTTGGCTTGAGTCTCAAAGAGTATCTGCTGAAGAGTTAATGGATATAGCATCTCTTAAATTGTTGCACAAACAAAGGAGTACACTTCGGAAAATGAATTGTAAAACCATTGAAAATAACTATGAGCGCAGTGTGTTCTATCAGCTTGATCTTGCAGACTTGGCTCAATACTATAGCCACATGGAGCTCACCCCTCCAGACATATTACCTGATAGTGCTGATGAGTTAAGAAAAATACATAATAGAATGTTCCGTTCACGAATATTCTCTCTTGTAGGAAATTCAGAAAAAGCACAAGAAGAAGAGGAAGCATCTTTTGCAATGCTTAGGCAAGGTATGATAGAGGCACTTATCAACAACAAAAGAGAGCCAAAGCTTGATGCATATGCCGATCAAATTGTTTGGGGGAGAAGCCCCGTGCGAATTGACTTAGCAGGTGGATGGACTGATACTCCTCCATACTCATTATATACTGGTGGCAATGTAGTGAATATAGCTATTGAATTAAATAGCCAACCCCCATTACAAGCCTATGTGAGACCGATAAAGGAATACAAAATAGTGCTACGCTCTATCGACATGGGTGATAGCGAAACTATTGAAACATTCGAAGAGCTTCGCGATTATAACAAAGTTGGCTCAGCATTTTCAATCCCAAAAGCAGCACTTGCTTTGTGTGGTTTTTTACCTGAGTTTTCGCCATCTAAACACAATTCTTTAAAGAGTCAGTTACAATCATTTGGGTCGGGAATTGAAATTACTCTACTAGCGGCTATACCCACAGGATCAGGATTAGGAACAAGCTCTATTTTAGCATCCACAGTACTAGGTGCTCTTAATGATTTTTGTGGACTACAATGGAAAAAACAGGACCTTAGCACATATACTTTAATCCTGGAGCAATTACTAACCACGGGAGGTGGATGGCAAGATCAGTATGGAGGAATATTCCATGGCGTAAAGCTCCTACAATCAGATAGAGGATTTATTCAGAAACCTCAAATAAGCTGGTTGCCCGATTATCTGTTTACAGATCCAATGTATAAGCCTTGCCACCTGCTTTACTATACTGGCATAACACGTGTGGCAAAGAATATTTTGTCAGAGATAGTTAGAGGTATGTTCCTCAACTCATCTCAACATCTACATATTTTAGAAGAAATGAAAACTCATGCTATTGAAATGAGTCAGTGCATACAGCGAGGCAACTTTGAAGATTACGGCAAACTAGTCTTGAAAACATGGCAACAAAAAAAACAGATTGACAAAGGTACTAACCCTCCAGAAATAGAGAAGATTATAGATATGATTAAAGATTATGCCTTGGGTTATGAATTACCTGGTGCTGGTGGTGGAGGTTATTTATATATTGTGGCAAAATCTCCTGAAGCAGCTGCTAGAATTAAGAAAACATTACTCGACAATCCTCCAAACAGTAAAGCTAGATTTGTAGATATAGCATTGTCTGACAAGGGTTTTCAGGTTACGAGGTCGTAGAAAGATTTCATTCTTTCAACTAATCCTTCCCCAGTCAAATCTATTTCCGCTCAGTCTGCTTAACTGTCTTTTTAGCACATGATGTTGTGGTTGTTCAAGGAGTGGGTCGCTATTGATAACTTGCTCAGCAATTTCACGAGCCTGCAATAAAATATCATTGTCACGAACTAAATCGGCAATACGAAGATTGAACGGAATACCACTTTGCTGTGTACCCTCTAAGTCACCGGGGCCTCGAAGCTTTAAGTCGGCCTCTGCAATTACAAAGCCATCATTACTTTCGGTCATTATTGCCATTCGTCGGCGTGTTTCAGAAGAAAGCTCGTATGGTGTAATTAAAATACAATATGATTGTTCGGCACCACGCCCTACTCTTCCTCTTAATTGATGCAACTGTGATAGACCAAACCTTTGCGCACTCTCTATCACCATTATCGAAGCATTTGGAACATTTACTCCTACTTCAATTACAGTAGTAGATACCATAATGTGTGCCTCTCCATCCACAAATTGCTGCATCACCTCATCTTTCTCTGCAGGCTTCATACGACCGTGCATCTTCACCACCTTATATTGCGGAAATGCTTGACTCACATGTTCGTATCCCTCCTCTAAGTTTTTCAAATCAAGTGTTTCACTCTCTTCAATAAGTGGATATACAATATATGCTTGTCTGCCAGCATTTAGTTCATTAGTTATTGATTGATACAATGGACCACGCTTTTGATCATATCGATGCATCGTTTGAACTGGCTTTCTGCCAGGGGGAAGCTCATCTATTATTGACACATCTAAGTCTCCATATACTGTCATTGCTAATGTACGGGGAATGGGAGTAGCTGTCATCACAAGCATATGGGGAGGATGTTCGTTTTTAGCCCATAGCTTTGCTCTTTGTGCTACACCAAATCTATGTTGCTCATCGATAACCACAAATCCAAGATTATTAAATTGTACTATATCTTCAAGTAAAGCATGGGTACCGATAAGTATATTCGTTTTTCCCGATAATAGATCTTCATGAATAATATCACGTTCCTTCTTCTTTGTAGAACCAGTGAGTAAAGCCACATTTACATCCATATCACCAAGCATTTCCTTGAAGGTTTCGTAATGCTGTGTTGCTAATATCTCAGTTGGTGCCATCAAGCATGCTTGATAACCGTTATCTAATGATATAAGCATACACATAAGTGAAACGAGAGTTTTACCGCTACCCACATCTCCCTGCAAAAGTCGATTCATTTGCTTTCCAGTTGCAGTATCCTGCCTAATTTCTCTTATCACTCTTTTTTGTGCATTAGTAAGTGGAAATGGCAAATAAGATTCATAGAAATTGTTAAGGTAGTCTCCTACCCTATTAAAAAAGAACCCATTGAGCTTAGCCTTTCTGTCGGATGCATATCTTACGATGCTCAGTTGAATAAAGAATAACTCTTCAAACTTCAATCGATATTCTGCATCACGCAATAAAATGGGGGTTTCGGGAAAATGAACATTCCTAATTGCTTTGTCGTATGACAAAAGATTAGCAGCCTTGATTACATCTGGCGACAATGTTTCCTCAATCGAACCTTTCACCATTTGCAAAGCATTGTATATTATCTTTTGCATAGCTTTAGAGTTTAGATATGCATACTTCATCTTCTCTGTAGTATTGTACATAGCCATAAATCCAGTTGGCCTATCGGCCTCGCTATTGTATGGGTCAATGTCAGGATGAGCGATACTATACTTATTACCAAAACGTGCAGGTTTGCCAAACACAATATACTCTTGTCCCACTTTCAGCGTACTCTGTATATGTCTGATACTTTGAAACCACACTAAGTCAATAAATCCTGTTCCATCAGTAAAGTGCCCTACTAATCGTTGCTTACGCCCTTCGCCTAATGTTTCAAATGAAGCTATTTTCCCTTTCAGTTGAATATAAACCGATGAGTTATCAACTTCATGAACATAATACATCCTTGTTCTATCAATGTATCGATAGGGATACCACCTCAGTAAATCTCCCAAAGTAAATACATCAATCTCTTTGTTTAGTATTTGCCCCTTTTTAGGTCCTATGCCAGGAATATATGTTATATCAGTTTGAAGAATATCCATTAAAGCGCACGTAATAACTTGTGTGGGTGTAGTTACAAAAAAACAGAGAACACAGATTTATTATCAGTGTCCTCTGTGCAATACGAATAGTTTATTTATTTAAAAAAATCTGTTACCATCCAAAAAGAGGGAATTGAGACATTGTAGCATTCACTTTCTCACGAACAGCTGCAATAGTCTTTGCATCTTCTGGATTTGACAAAACAGTATCTATAAACTCAACAATCTCTTGAATCAACGGCTCTTTTGCGCCACGAGTGGTGATAGCAGGCGTACCAAATCTAAGCCCAGAAGTTTGGAATGGGCTTCGGCTATCAAATGGAACCATATTTTTATTTGTTGTAATATCTGCTTCTCCCAAAAGATTCTCGGCTACTTTACCAGTTAATTGTGGGAACTTAGTTCGCAAGTCAACCAAAATAATATGATTGTCGGTACCTCCCGATATTACATTGTATCCTTTATCAATAAAAGATTGAGCCATTGTTTGAGCATTCTTTCTAACTTGTTGTTGATAAATTTTGAAAGATGGGTCAAGTGCCTCACCAAATGATACTGCTTTAGCTGCGATAACATGCTCAAGCGGTCCACCTTGCATTCCTGGAAATACTGCTGAGTCAAGCAATGAAGACATCATTCTAACTTCTCCTTTTGGAGTTTTGATTCCCCATGGGTTTTCAAAATCTTTACCCATAAGAATAATTCCACCACGAGGACCACGAAGGGTTTTGTGAGTAGTCGAAGTCACGATATGGGCATATTTTAGTGGGTTTTCTAGCAATTCCGCAGCAATCATACCTGCAGGATGTGCCATATCTACCATAAAGATAGCTCCTATTTCGTCAGCTACTTTGCGGATACGAGCATAATCCCATTCACGCGGATATGCAGATGCACCAGCAATAATTACTTTAGGACGCTCTTTACGAGCCACAGTCTCTAATTGGTCATAATCAACACGCTGATCCTCTTCCTTAACATTATATTCAAGTGCATGATACATTAATCCAGAGAAGTTTACTGGTGATCCATGTGTTAAGTGTCCACCATGCGAAAGGTTTAGTCCAAGGAATTTGTCTCCTGCTTTAAGACATGCTAAGAATACTGCTGCATTAGCTTGTGCTCCTGAGTGAGGTTGTACGTTTGCCCATTCAGCATTAAAAAGTTTCTTTACTCGATCAATAGCCAATTGCTCACTAAGATCAACTACTTCACAACCACCATAATATCTTCTGCCAGGATAGCCCTCAGCATACTTATTGGTTAGTACTGATCCCATAGCCTCCATCACCTGATCGCTCACAAAGTTTTCAGATGCTATTAGCTCTACGCCCTTTAGTTGTCGCTGTTTTTCTAGCTCGATGATATCGAATATTTGAGTATCTCGTTTCATTACTAAAAAGTTATTTATTGTATATTAATATATATAAGATGTAGCCGTCATTTGATTAATAATATTATAATCTCAATCAAAATATCTTGTTTATTACCACTTGCCAAAATAGCAATATGTTAGAAAGCAAAAGTACGGAAGTTTGTTCAATTAACGAACTATTATTTTAGAAAATATCATTTTGACATGAATTAGTATCATTATAATTAGTTGATTACACACCATCTCAATGTATCTATAATAAATGTACAATATATTGTACATTATATATTTAAGGTATAATAATATTCCACTATGTAATTCGGCCGATTTAAGTTAAAGAAGCTGCTAACTATCAGAAAAATGTTATATGTTTGGGAAGCAAATAGTAACTATTTACAATCTAGACATACATAAATATGAAAAAAACCTTTTTACAAAAATCAGGCTTTGCTACAAAAGCCATTCATGGTGTGGACAAGGACCTACAATTTGGTTCATTGGTGCCACCAATTTACCAGACATCTGCATTCTCATTCGAAACTGCCGAGCAAGGTGGTCGTCGATTTGCTCATGAGGAGAATGGATACATTTACACCAGATTAGGTAACCCTACTTGTACCAATGTGGAAGAAAAACTTGCGCTACTCGAAGGTGCAGAAGCAGCTATATCTTCAGCCTCTGGGATGGGAGCTATAACTTCTGCTATATGGGTTTGTGTCAGTCAGTGCGATCATATAATTGCTTCAAAAACACTCTATGGATGCACTTTTGCCTTTTTAAGTCACGGCATTACACGATTTGGTGTAGAGGTATCATTTGTAGATACTCGCAATTTGGAAGAGGTTAGGGCCGCTATGAAAAAGAATACTCGACTAATATACTTTGAAACACCCGCCAATCCTAATATGTACATTACCGACATAAAAGGCATTGCAGATATTGCAAAAGAACAAGAAAACTGCAAAGTGATGGTTGACAACACTTTTTGCTCACCATATATTACACGCCCTATTGAGTTTGGAGCTGATGTCGTAGTTCATTCGGCAACTAAGTACCTTAATGGTCACGGAGATGTAATTGCTGGCTTTGTGGCAGGGAAAAAAGATTTCATTGATAATGTTAGACTAAAAGGCGTGAAGGACATGACTGGTGCATGTCTTAGTCCCTTTGATGCTTTCCTAATAAACAGAGGATTGAAGACACTTGAAATTAGAATGGAGCGACACTGCTCAAATGCTCAAAAGATAGCTGAGTTTTTAGATAAGCACCCTGCTGTTGATAACGTATTGTTCCCTGGACTGCCTAGCTTTCCACAATATGAGTTAGCAAAAAAGCAGATGTCATTACCAGGAGGAATGATTTCTTTTGAAATAAAAGGTGGTGTAGATGCTGGACGAAATCTTTTGAACTCACTAAAGATAATCACAATATCTGTAAGCCTTGGCGATGCCGAAACTCTCATTCAGCATCCTGCCAGCATGACCCACTCAACATATTCATCCGAAGAACGTAAAAAAGCTGATATCAAAGATGGACTTATTCGCCTATCAGCAGGATTAGAAAATGTTGAAGATATTATTGATGACTTGAAACAGGCATTAGATGGCTTAATCATTTAACTGAGTAATTGTGTAATCGGCTATATAACTGACCGATTACACAATTAAAGATTTATTACTTCTCTTCAAACCTAGCCGTAAAGAACCTCAACTGTTTAGGCTCGTACACAAACCTTAGCCCTCGTATTGTCTCTTTGTGTTCATATAGCTTGATAACTGCATCTGCAACCACATCCATATGTCTGTAAGTGTATACACGGCGTGGAATAGTCAATCGAACTGTTTCCAACTTTGGGCGATGATGATCGCCAGTTTCTTTGTTTCGACCAGCCGACACGATACCTCTCTCCATGCTTCGCACTCCCGACTCGACATATAAGTTTGCGGCAAGGCTTTGTGCAGGAAAATCATCTTGCGATAAGTGCGGACAGAATCTGCGAGCATCTAAAAATACTGCATGACCACCCACAGGCTCAATAATTGGAACTCCTGCTTCCTTTAGCTTGTCTCCTAAATATCTTACCTGCTTCACTCTATGCTCTATATATTCATATTGTACGGACTCTTGCAATCCTATTGCCATTGCCTCCATGTCTCTCCCAGTCATTCCACCATAGGATGGCATTCCCTCATATACAACAACTAATTCTTTTGCATCCTCAAACATATGCTTGTCATTCATGCACAGAAATCCACCAATATTTACCAAACAATCCTTTTTGCCACTCATTGTGCAACCGTCGGAGTAACTAAACATTTCGCGCACAATATCTTTAATAGACTTATCGGCAAAGCCATCCTCTTGCTCCTTAATAAAATAAGCATTCTCAACACAGCGAGTGGCATCGAAAAACACCTTTATACCATGCTTATTGGTTAGCTCTCTCACATCTCTCATATTAGCCATAGATACTGGCTGTCCTCCGGCAAGATTAACAGTTACTGCCAAGCATACATATGCTATGTTTTCAGCACCATGCTTGTTGATAAGTTCTTCTAATTTGGCAAGATCAATATTACCTTTGAAAGGAATATTTAGCGTGGCATCATGGGCCTCATCTCTGATAATGTCAACAAATATTCCTCCATTTCTTTCTTGGTGATAACGTGTAGTAGTAAAATACATATTGCCTGGCACATACTGACCTGGCTTTATAGCTATTTGCGACAAAAGGTTTTCGGCTCCCCTACCCTGATGTGTGGGAACTATGTATTTTAAGCCAAAGATGTCTTGCACTATGTGCTCAAGGTGCTGAAAGTTTTTACTTCCAGCATAAGCCTCATCACCCATCATCATACCAGCCCACTGCTTATCGCTCATAGCATTGGTGCCACTGTCAGTTAGCAAATCGATATATACATCCTCGGAGTTGA
>JAAYFB010000148.1 GCA_012728465.1 Proteiniphilum sp.
AACGAAACAGCATTTTTCTATCCTCAATTGGTAACCAATGATAAAGGCGAAACCCAAATATTATTTACTGTTCCAGATTCAAATACTAAATGGAAGTTTAGACTTCTAGCACACGATAAGAACTTGAATGTAGGGCAAGCTGAAGCGATAACACAGTCGCAAAAAGAGCTAATGGTTACTCCAAACATGCCTCGATTTGTTCGTCAAGGTGATAAAACCTCTATCAGTACTAAAATTTCGAATCTATCGGATGACATTATTAGTGGAACAGTTAGTATTGAGTTTTTCAACCCTGTAAATGATGAGTTGGTATATATTGAGGTAGATAGCAACGAACAAGACTTTACTATAGCTAAAGACGCATCTACCGATGCATCGTGGTTGTTTGACGTTCCTTCTGATATTGATATCATAGGTGTGCGTATAGTGGCAAAGAGTGATAACTTTAGCGATGGTGAGCAGCACGCTTTAGCTGTACTGCCTAATCGATTGCTAGTTACAGAATCAATTCGTATGGATGTGAATGGCAATCAAGATAAGTCATTTGTGTTTGATAGATTGGTTAATGATAAGTCAGAAACAAGAACAGATTATCGCCTCACGTTAGAATTTACCACTAATCCTGCTTGGTATGCAGTGCAGTCATTACCTGTGTTGAGCACTCCAGATAATGACAATTCAGTGTCGTGGTTTGCAGCATATTATGCTAATAAACTTGGAGCACACATTGCTAAGGCGTATCCTAAAGTAAGTGCAATGGTGTCGGCTTGGAAAAATAAAGGTGGAACTGCACAGAGCTTGATGTCAAATCTTGAAAAGAATGAAGAGTTGAAGGGTGTTCTTTTGGAAGAGACACCATGGGTGCTGGAGGCAAATAGCGAAACTGAACAGATGCAGAAGTTGTCATTGCTGTTCGATTTAAACAGAAATAGCAATATCACAAATCAATCAGTGCAAAAGCTAACCCAATTGCAAAACTATGAAGGTGGTTGGAGTTGGTTTGAAGGATTTAGAGCAAGTCCAGGAATTACTAATTACATACTTTATGGTTTTAGTCAGCTCAAGGATTTGGGAATTGATATGGAAGAACCTGTTAGCTCAATGATAAGTAAAGCAATAGCTTATCTTGATAGTGAAGCATTGGCTCGATTTGAGAGAATGAAACAATTTGACAAGTCGTGGTCTAAAATGGAATATTTATCCACATATGAGCTAGAATATATTTATGTACGTTCGCTATATGCAGATCATAAACAGAGTAAGGATATCTCTGCAATGATTAGTTTCTACGAGACTGTTGTTACTAATAATTGGACGAAATATAGTTTGTACAACCGTTCGCTAATAGCAATGATTGCTAAAAATAAAGGACTCAAAAAGGTTCAGCAAAATATTATTGCATCATATCGCGAACATGCTACTATAAACGAAGAGATGGGAATGTATTGGGCAAACAATCGTGCTCAAGTATTCATGTCACAATCGGCAGTGTCGGTTCACACCTTCATAATGCAAGCCTTTAAAGACGCAGGAGCTACAAACGAGGAGATGGATAATATGAAGCGTTGGTTGTTAAAGCAAAAGCAAACACAACAGTGGGAGTCAACTCATGCTACTATTGACGCCATTTATGCATTGCTTAGCACTGGTAGCGATTGGTTCACTACAGATGGCGAAACTACAATAACTGTAGGGAATATTGCTGTAGATAATTCGTCTAAGGAAGTTGGTACTGGTTATATTAAGGAGAGCTGGAACAAAACTGAGATTACACCACAGATGGGCAATGTAAATATTTCGCAAAAAGGAAACACTCCTGCATGGGGTGCTCTTTATCTTCAGTATTTTGAAGATTTGGATAAGATAGATTCTAGCGATGCTTCGCTTAATGTAAATAAACAATTGTTTGTGGAGAAAACAGATAGTTCTGGCAAGAAGTTGGTGAGCGTAGATGAGAGCTTGAAAGTCGGTGATAAAGTAGTGGTTCGCATTACCGTAAGAACTGATAGGGATATGGAATTTGTGCACATAAAAGATATGCGTGCATCTTGTTTTGAGCCTATTGACCAACTTTCGGGAGTTAAGTGGAGTGAGGGAGTTATCTATTATCAATCACCAAAAGATGCCTCCACCAACTATTTTATTGAGGTTTTACCTAGAGGCACCTATGTGTTTGAATATGCAGTGGTAGTAAATAGAGTAGGAGAGTATTCTAATGGCATTACAACCATACAGTCAATGTATGCACCAGAATTTACTTCGCACACATCAGGAGCAAGAATAAATGTTAAATAATGAACATGGAGTAAACTAATTTGTTACTTTTGCATCTCACTTATTGTGTAGATGCAAAAGTTGCAACACATATTATTATTACAATAAAACAATAACAATGAAAAGATTAGGTTTAGCATTGATTTTTAGCGTACTGCTAACAGGATTAGCGTTTGCTCAATCATCACCAAATGCAAAGTTTGACAGAAAAGAACATAACTTTGGTACAATAAAAGAGGAGATAGGTTCAGTAGCTACTCAATTTGAATTTACAAACACAGGTAATAGTCCACTTATAGTTCAACGTGTAAGAGCTTCATGTGGTTGTACCACTCCTGCATTTACAAAAGAGCCAATATTGCCAGGGAAAAAAGGTACTATTGATGTGAAATACTCAACAGTAGCACGACCAGGCAATTTTCGTAAAAGCATTACTGTTTATACCAACGTGCCAGACTCAGTTTATGTATTAACTATTTCTGGACGCGTAACACCTAAAGTTAGATAGAACGATTTTGCGATAATTGTAAAATAACAGATATCGTTTTAAAATATTAGCCGAATAGAGTATCTTTGTCAAAAGAGACACTATTCGGTTTTTTATTTAAACAGAAAGTATTATGACACATCCAGAGAATAATCCAAAATATTTAGGACTTAATGTAAATAAAGGTGTGGAACAACCCCCTAGCATTAATCCTTACCTTCGTTCGAAAAGAAGTGCAAGGAGAACTTTTACAGTTGATGAGTACACTCAGGGTATCTTGTCTGGCGATATATCTATGCTTAGCCAAGCGGTAACTCTTATCGAAAGCTCCAAGCCCGAACATCAAGAGATTGCACAAGCTATAATAAATAAATGCCTGCCTTATTCGGGCAATTCTGTTAGGGTAGGTATCACAGGTGTGCCAGGAGCAGGAAAAAGTACCTCTATAGACTCCTTTGGTATGCATCTTATCAGTAAAGGTCACAAACTAGCTGTCCTTGCTATCGACCCATCAAGCGAGCGTAGTAAGGGAAGTATTTTGGGAGATAAAACAAGGATGGAAAAGCTTTCGGTGCAAAAGGATGCATTTATTAGGCCTTCACCATCAGCCGGATCTTTAGGGGGTGTGGCACGCAAAACAAGGGAAACCATTATTCTTTGTGAAGCTGCTGGATTTGATCACATATTTGTTGAGACTGTAGGGGTGGGGCAATCTGAAATCGCAGTACACACTATGGTTGATTTCTTTCTTTTAATACAACTATCGGGAACTGGTGACGAGTTACAAGGTATAAAGAGAGGTATTATGGAAATGGCTGACGGCATTGTTATAAACAAGGCTGATGGCGATAATATTAAGAAGGCTAATATGGCACAACGCCAATTAAAAAATGCTCTTCACTTGTTTCCTATGGCAGAATCGGGATGGACTCCAGAAGTTCTTACTTACTCGGGTTTTTATTCGCTTGGTATAGTGGAAGTTTGGGATATGATATTTAGATATATTGAATTTGTGAAAGAGAATAATTATTTCGATACTCGCAGAAACAATCAAGCAAAATATTGGATGTATGAAACTATCAACGAGCGATTGAGGAACGATTTTTATCAAAATGTTGAAATCGAAAAACTAATGCCTTCTCTCGAAGCGGAGGTGCTGTCAACTAAAAAAAGCTCTTTTGTGGCTGCCAAAGAGGCGCTAGATACATATTACAGTCAATAAGCCAAATAATAATATAATGGATATGGATATATAATGTTGCGTGTGTAATTTCATTAAGGCATTAATTTAGCATTATAAATAATATTTACACACTTAACGGAACAGTGCAAAATCAAGTTTGATTATTCACTCAAGTAGTAAAAAGGCTTGCACACATTGCGCAAGCCTTTATCATTAATCTATTAACTGTGGGCTAATGATATTTATTATCTTATGATTGTTTGCGATCTGTTTGGTCCTACAGATACAATGGCGATAGGCACGCCAAGATTTTCTTCTAAAAATGATATATAATTATTGAATGCCTCTGGAAATTCCTTTTCAGATTGCATTTTTGTCATATCAGTTTTCCATCCTGGTATCTCCTCGTATATAGGTTCGATGCCATCAAATACTTCAAATGGAAATTGAGTTACTACTTCGCCATCAATCTTATATGCAACTGCAGCTTTGATGCTGTCAAAATTGTCAAGTACATCGCTTTTCATCATAAC
>JAAYFB010000149.1 GCA_012728465.1 Proteiniphilum sp.
TCTCTTCCTCTCTTCTGGCTTATTTTTAGTAATATCCACTGGTTTTTGCTTATCAATTGTTTTATCATTCAAGTTCCAATCCTCTTCGTGATCTGTGTATGCTCTAATTTCTATAGCTTTAGGAAGATAGTAAACCATTTCAGGCTGTCTTTTAGTTTCATAATCACCCGTTGTCCATTCACCATCACCATTATTATCTACAAAAAGTCGAACATATATCTGACTTGGATCTAAATCAAAAATCAGTGCTTCGTTGTTTTTGACTTTTACTTTCCTAAATGGTTTATCTGA
The DNA here is from genome assembly GCA_012728465.1 of Proteiniphilum sp. GTDB lineage: Bacteria > Bacteroidota > Bacteroidia > Bacteroidales > Dysgonomonadaceae > Petrimonas. The sequence continues at coordinate 292 of JAAYFB010000149.1, forward strand.
TTTGTCAAGTAGCTCCACATAAGCATCCACACTATCCACCAATCCGTGTATCGACAATAGCAAGTTGCCATACTGGTCTAAGTCTTTAACCGAGAACGTTTGCTCTAACGTATTGTTCCACAAGCCATATATGCTGTGCACTGATGCTGAGTCTATTCTAAAGCGATACTTCTCTGCAGGCTCCCACTTATGCTCTACCTTAAAGCGACGGGGATTAATACTATCTGCTGTAAACTTAAATGGAATTTTAGAAAACACAGAGTCCACTACATGCTCTAGAGAAACTTTGGACGAATCAAAATCCACAACGGGGTATTCAAACTCTAAATGTATGGGTGCATACACCTCGTGGGCTGACTTTATAGTATGATTAACACCCATGAAAGTAATTTTTGGAGCCTCTTCCTCCTCTTCCTTTCGCTCACGACGAGACTGTCTAGGCTCTTTATACAAAAACCTTAGCGTGTCTGTAGCCAATACATCACGATTTAAGGTATCTGTTCTCAAATAATCCATTTTCAACAAGATGGTATCTTGTTTCGAAATTAGTGTGTCAGTAATCCACAGCGATAGTGTATCATTTCCTAAGCTTCGCTCCATAGTGAACCAATCGCTATCACCCTCAATAGATGGCTGCAACAAGCTAAAAGTTGACATTTCGGTTGGTGCAGCAAAAAACACAGACAACTTTTCGCGAGTATTTCGCTCATGCTTCTCACGATATTTACGTTTGAAACCAGTTTCAAATGAACGAAGAATTAAATCATCTGGAATAAATCGAGTATAGTTTATCGATTTTACAGTGTCAATAGTAATACTATCCACAAATGTGGTATCTTGTCGCACTGCTGGCATTGATGATGGTATCACGATAGAGTCAAGAAATGCTATAGTCTCGGCTGGGCTACTATATTTGTAGTCTCTATTATCATCCTTTAGAGCAAATACTTTATACTCACCTGGTGCTAAACCTCTCACTGTGAATCGTCCACGTGAGTCGGTTCGAGATATTATTTCGAAAGGAACATTAGTAAATGCAGTATCTTCGAGATTGGTGTGCATACCTACATATATTCCTTGTGATGGCTCTAGCTCCCGTGCCGATAGCACAATACCCGATACGGCAAGAGTGTCGAGAACATCTCCTGTGGAGAACGAGTGAGAAAAATTTTCTAACGGATTGCTCTCATTGTTGTCCACAATGGCATCAGTAAAATCAATAGTATATGTTGTGTTTGGCAACAATCCATCCTTAAGCTCCACAACTGCTTTGCGGCCCACTGCTTTTATTACAGGCAAGTTATGCTGAGGAGGAGTAATTATAACCTTTTCAGCTGGTTTTTCTATCTTGATATTCTCATCAAATTCGAATTCAATAATATTCCTTGTGACATTGAGAGCATTACTTGGAGGGTTAGACTTCAATAATCGAGGTGGTGCCTCGTCATATAGTCCTCCCGTAGGCGAAGCCACATTTGCGCACGAATTGAGGAGATATGCTATTCCAATAAATATTGTGATTGATAATATATGTTTTGCAAACTTTGTCATCTATATACTAATGTGTTGAAAAATATTTATATTATGGCAAAAATACAACGAAATAAGCATTATTCATTTTATAAGACAATAAAAAAATGGAAATTGGCTATTTATCACACACTTTAGATAGTTATTTAGACAATATCCTGTAACCAATATTGCAGTACAAACATTTTCTCTTATCGCAATACTCTTTTCGGAGCTGGATAAGAGCTTGAGAATCGAAAGCATTTTTGACCTCAACCCCGGCTGACTTAAATGCATTGACAATAGAGTTTCGTTCGGGTTTGATATATTCGAGAATGGTCATGGCTCGATCACAATACTTTTCCTGATCCTTCATCTTACCATATGCAAAAAGCATCGGTGCAACAGTATTAATCAAAATAATATCTAATGACGTATCGCCCAATCTTTTATTTGACTTTTTTGACTCCTTGCCAAACGAGTAATGAGTTTTCCAATACTCCGACACCTCCGACTGCAAATGTAATCGCAGGCGTTTATAATCATCAATCTCTAGGATGGTTGAGAATAATCTACCCGATTGCACAAGCAGTGCCGACAGCTGAGCAATCCTGATCTGTGGAAATGCACTTGGCCTAACTCTCAATTTCTTAAACAAGAAACCATCCAATGGCTTTAAGTTATATTTGTGAGCCAAAAACTTATATTCGCTTTGCAACCTCACATAATATTCATCACTAATAGCATCATCCTCTAGCATACCTGCCTGCCCATAAAACAAAGCCTCAACCTGAAAAAGATTGTTACTATGTCGTTGCACTATCTTATAGCTTAAGCTCGAGGCCAATCTCTCAAACTCATCCGAATTGAGACCAAATCCATAATTACGAGCAAGCAACACAAAGAATACATCATCCCACGAGTTATTCATCTTGAGCAAATGAGCGTATATATCATTTGTCTTACGCTCGAGCCTCTCCACACCTAATGACCCTATCCAAGCACGCATTACATGTTTTTTGATACTAGGCATATCATCTCTACAAGGTATGGGCGAACGACTTTTTAGCAAAGCCTCAGCTTCGTTTCTAATAGTTTGGGGCACCTTCAAAACCATCTGTGGCACCACCTGCTTCTGTTCGTTAAGCACCGCACCTTTATCTATTTCCACTACATGAAGTATAGTAGAGTTGTAGCTTTTGTCGGCATCATGTTTGTGCTTATACCAATCATCTGACGAAATATGTATCTCCACATTACCCGCCCACACTCTATCATCTATCTTAACTTTTGCATTAAAAAAATCGGGACCAGCATCCCCATTATGTATGCCAGGATCGAGCACCTCGATGATGCGACCATCAGTTGTTTTCAAACCAAATTGCTCAAAAAGCCTATATTTCCAAATATAGTGTAGCAAGTATTCGCTGTTCGACATGTTATTAATTATGTATTCAATCTATTAAAAAGTGCAATTTATATAAAAAGAATAATATGGGGAAAGGATTTAGGGGATAAAAAGCTATGCAGTGGTAAGCCTCAAAGGTATAAACGGTAGTTTACTTAGCCATGTTGTTACGAATAAACTCCTTTAGCGGATCTAGCTCTACATGATCTAAATCCCAATAATCTTTATTGTCGAATAGCCATTGACCAGAGCCTAATACATCTCGCTCTTCCTTAGATAACTTTACAGATGTCATTAGTGTATGAAGTTTTCCTTTAAGATTAGGTGTATTGTACTTTTGCACTCCATTATCATCTGTATGGCTTTTTATGCAATTTTCGTACGCTTCAAAACAATTGAAATAGCCTTGATGTAAATCTTTATTTACAATCTTGTCGAGTAGTGTTTCAAACTCACCATCATCTTTATTATTGGGAAAAAGAAACATTTCAAACTCTATTTTTAGCTCTAATCTCTTAGCTTCTAAAAACTTCTTTCTAGCCTCGTAGCCACCATTATCGATACCTGTGAAATCTGAATCAAATATTAAAAGATTTTTACCTCCTTCATTAGTATTTTCTGCAAACTGATTAGCGGCGTTTTTAAGATTATCCTTTCCTCCCACATTGATTATTTCAACATCAGTAGTAAAGCTATCTCCAAATATTGTTCTTAATAGGTAATGAATAAAATTATGCTCTGGAGTCTTCTTATTTCCTGTTTCTATAAAAATTCGTGTTTTGCTCATCGTATCTCAATATCTTGTTCTATTACATAATCTAGTTGTTCATAATCATATAGCAGTGCCTCAAGTTTATCTTCATGGGTACGCATAAGTTTAATGGTTGATACATCATTTCTGTCCTCTTCCGACATTTCACTTAATGCATTTCGCACACTACGGATAGTATCGTTGCTGTGGGTGGTAACAAATACTTGCACATTTAGCTCTTTAGATAGCTTAATGATTATCTCCCACAATTTAGCTTGAACACTGTGGTGTAATCCATTTTCGAACTCATCTATCATCAAATAGCCATCTTTGCTATTAATTAGTGCTAATATAATGGTTAATATTCTATTGATGCCATCCCCCATGCTTCGCAATGGTACAGTACCTATACTATCTTTCAATTTCACCTTAGATACACGAAGTTTTGCTAATGGATTATCTTGGATAAAAGCAATTCTTTCAATCTTTGGTTCAATAATCTGAAGTGCTTCTATTACATATTTTTCATTGTCGGTTAATGCTATTTTATCGAATAACACACCATTTTCATCACGAGCAACATCTGAGGTTTTAACGTACTGACTATCTTTAAACCTATCAAAGGAGTATTGAGAAGAATTTTTAAATAGATTAAAATCTAATTCAAGAAAGTCAAAGGCTGTATCATACATAACTCTAACTCCTCTTTCAATAGGATTGTTTAAATCATTTTCGTCACTTATCTCCCTAATAGACATGTTCTCACCTCGCCTGTATTGTATAAATCTAAAACTGATACCATTATCAATAAAGAGTGTATCATTATGTTTTGCAATTTCTCCATAATCAATGTCACCTATTATTATAGTATCATTTTCTAGGTATCTTATATTTCTGTTTGTGAAGAAAGAGGACATCAATTTGAAAGCATCTACTTTATCATACTCATCCACAGATTTAGGAACATACTCCCCATGATCTTCTAATATTTGAAAAAGCACACTCCTATCACCCCTAGACGCATATATCGCCATAGCCTCTAATATAGATGATTTACCTGTATTATTTTTACCTGTAATCAAATTTACTCTCTTAAGTTGATGTATTCTCAAGCTATCTAAGCAACGGTAATTTTGTATGTAAAGTGACTTCAACATGACTTTCAATATTTAATATATTAGTGTGCTGTTATGCAACTGTATGTTTATAAACTAAACACTTACAACAAAGTTAGTGTTTATTTTCATTTTTCATTTAAATAAAATAATCATTTAAGTACTTTCAGTATATAATTCATGACAGCTATTCCAAAATCTCTTCGCATTTTCGACAACAAGCAAAACTCAAATCACATTGACACTCGCCAAAAAGGCAATGAGCAA
>JAAYFB010000150.1 GCA_012728465.1 Proteiniphilum sp.
AATTATCTTGTAAATGAAGAAGGCATCATAATTGCAAAAAGTTTGTCTGCAGAAGCATTGAATGAAATGCTAATGCAGAAATTTGAACCGGAAAATTATCAAGATTATCTGAATAATAAATGGGTCCTTCCAGAGTCAACTTATATTCTAGATAAGGAAAATGAAATAAAATCCCTCAAAGAACTGACAGACATTTTACAAGGGAAGCCATTATATTTGGATTGTTGGGCTACCTGGTGTGCTCCATGTTTTGAAGAGTTCAAACATAATGAAGAACTTAAAAGTTTTTTAAAATCAGAGGGTATCGAAATGGTTTATATTAACTTTGATGATAATATCGACGAAGCAAAATGGCTTAATTCAATAAGAACCAATAATCTGACAGGCTACCATTTACGTGCTAATGAATCATTAATAAGAGATCTTGTAAAAAATGGATTTAATAATCGTTTACCTTCTTATATGATTATTAATAAAGAAGGAGATATTGTTGAAAGTAATGCTTTTAGACCTAGTGATAAGGAAAAGCTTTATGAACAATTTAAAAGTCTATTGAAAGAGTAAAATGAAACTTCTTAGATCTTCACTCCGTTCATTAAATAAGTTCCGTCTTTACACTTATGTCAATATACTGGGATTGGCAATGAGCCTGGCATGCATTATCATTATTGCCCGTTATGTGCATCAGGAAACCACGGTGAATCATTTCGCCAAAGATATTGACAGAACTTTCATTTCTTCAATTGAATTTAAGAGTAGTCAACCTATATTTACTGAAATTGAGCATGTTGGAAACACATTCAACTATAAGGAGATAATGGAAGATCCTTCAATTGAAAGGGTTTCGCATTTCAAGGACATAGAAGATTCTAGGATTGTAATGAAAGAGAATACTTACATCGTAAATTCTATAGTAGCAGATACCAATTTTATTAAGATATTGCCCTACCCCGTTATATTGGGAACAGCCGAATTTAAGAAGCCCAATGATGTTGTACTTAAGAAAAATCTGGCAGATAAAATATTCGGCAAAGACAACCCAATTGGAAGTGTAATTACATTTACTCAGGGAGAGCCTCTGCAAATTATTGGTGTTATAGGAGAACCATCAATCAAAACATCGTTTAATTTCGATTTGCTTGTTAATACCGAACTAAAGGATTATTGGTATCGCTCAGGCCAGGAGCTTGTATTGCTCAAAAACAAGGCTGCTGCTGAACATATAAACCAAAAACATAGTGAGTTTACTCATGTTCGGACATATAATGACCAAGGTAGGTTTCAGCTCTATCCTTTCAATAATTTTTATTTTAATCAAACACATATTCTTTATAAATACGAAAATCCGGTGTTTATAAGAAGTGATTCGCGTAGCCTGAAGGTGTTGTCTATTGTTGCTATTTTTCTTTTAATTGTTGGAGTTTTTAACTTTATCAATATTTATCAGGTGGTAGCCATGAAACGAAGCCGTGAGTTGGGAGTTCATAAAATATATGGTGCCGACTCTTCTCATATATTCATATACATCTATCTTGAGAGTCTGATAATGACAATAGTAGCTCTATTTTTTAGCTGGTGGTTTATTGAGCTTTTTGAAGCATTGTTGAACAATAGGCTGGGATTCAAAATAATAGATAACATTCGGTTTAACATCTTTATATCGGGAGCTATTATCTTGTTCTTACCCTTAATAACATCGATTTATCCATCTTTAAAATCAATTGATACCAGAGGATTATCAACTGGGTCTCGCAAAATATTTTTATTTATCCAATATATTATAACTTTTGGTCTATTGGTGATATCTATGTTTTTTGTAAAACAGTTAAGGTTTATGCTTGATGCTGATTTGGGGTATAATACCGAAAACGTAATGATGTGTACACTGATGAGTATGCCAGTGCTAGACCATTCATCATCTGAGTTAATGGCTGAGTATGCATATAAATTAAGCAACAACCAACAGCTTGTGAAGCAGAAAATGGATAAATCTACTCTCTTCACTGAGTGGGCTCATGGAGGGCCATTATATAAGTCTGAGGCAAATTACCAAATAAGTCTTGCAGGTAAGGAAGAATACAAACAGGTGGCTGTGGATTTTATTGATAATCCCAATATGAATATGTTTGATTTTCAGCTTGTGGAGGGACGTCTTTGGGATTCTACCGATGTTTTTTATCAATATAAATGCATCATTAATGAATCTGCCATGAAAATGTTTAACATTAAAGATTTTAGTACAGACTACCTGCAATTTCAAACTAGGTTGTGGACATCTTCACGTACTGAGCTTGATATGAATATTAACCCCCCATACGAAATAGTGGGTGTTATAAAAGACTTTAACACCAGACATCTTTCAAAATCTACACTACCCATGGTTTTTGTGTTTAACGATCGTCCAAATCCTTATAGCTATTTAATGGGGCGCTTTATACCCGGAAAAGAGAAGGAAGCTGCCACTTATTTAGAAGGATTGCACAAGGAGATAAATAATAATGCAGAATTCAAATATAGTTTGCTGAAAGACAATATTGCCAAGCTTTACGAGAAAGATAAACAGGTGAGCAACGTATACAGCATATTTGCATTGATGGCAATTTTTGTCTCTTGCCTGGGTTTATTCGCCCTCTCCCTTTTCGATATTCAACAGAGACATCGTGAAATAGGATTGCGAAAAATAAATGGAGCTACAACAAAAGATATTATGTATCTGTTGCTGAAAAAGTATTTGTTACTTCTTTTGAGTGCCTTTTTAATATCTATTCCTCTATCCTACTTTGCCATATATAAATACCTGGAAGGTTTTGCATATAAAGCAACAATCTCGTGGTGGCTTTTTGTTATATCCGGCTTTATTGTAGTTGGTATATCGGTTATTACGATTTCATGGCAAGTAAGAAAAGCGATGAAGATTAATCCGGTAGAAGCATTTAAACTTATTAAATAATCAATAAACACCTATCCAAAATGAAAACAAAACATTTTTTATTAGTTATACTGCTTATAATTGCAGTAGTTAGCCTAAAATCACAAACTAAAACTGTAGATCTTCCCGGTGCAGCGTTTGCAAATTCTCAAACCATTGAAATTGCTAAAGTGATGCTCTCTGACACTGCTACTGTACTTGATATTGATGCATTTTTCAGACCGGGATACTGGATAAAAATTGTATCTGACAGCTACCTGCAGGCAGATGGTAAGAAATATATGATTCGTAGTAGCGAAGGTATTGAGTTGGATTCATTGTTTTGGATGCCCGAATCTGGTAGAGCTTCATTTTCTCTTACATTTGAGCCCTTGCCTTTAGAGACAGAGTTTTTTGACTTTATTGAGAGTGATTGTGATGATTGTTTTAAGATTTGGGGAATAGATCTAAATGATCAGTACTCAGACTTAACAGAGATACCTGAAGAATATTTAAGAGAACATCAGCCTGAAGATGATTTTAAGATAGACTGGAATAAAGGTGATGCAATTGTAAGTGGTATAATAAATAAGCATGTTCAGGGTAGTATCGACTGGAATTTGATTTATTTAAATCCGATTACCGGTAATGAAAAGGAGGTAACGTTAGATATTGATGAAAATGGTGCGTTTAGTGCAAAAATAACTGTAAATAGCCCCACCAATCTATTTTTAAGTTCACGTGCCGGTTACATTCCAATTGTAGTATCGCCGGGAAAAGAGTCTAAGATATTTGTAAATCTGCCGGAGAATTATCGCAGTAAAAGCAGATTACTAATGAATGAAGAACCTTATGGAGAAAAGTATCTCTATGCCGGCTATCTTGCGAAGCTAAATAGTGACTTAGCTAATAAAGATATCACTTACACCAAGCCTCAACAAGATTATATCGATACAGTGGCACAGATGAATGTGAACCAATATAAAGAGTTTATGACCGAGAGATACCTCGAAAACGTTTCTGCTAACAATAATTTAAATATTAGTTCACTTGCAAAAAACATCGCAAATTCGGTTGAAACTTTTTTATTAGTAAATAAACTCAGTTATGCAGATAGTGAACTGTTACAGGCTTATGCTATTAGAAATAAAACTAGCTGGGAAGAGGCTCAAAAGGCTTATGTGGCAGAAAAGAAATTGACCAATTACAACGATTTTTACAATCTTATACCATATAATGAGATGTATCTGTTGTTGCTTCCAAATCTTTCATATTATGTAAGAAGCGTAAGCTATGCACGAAAAGAAATGGGTGATGCTTCTGAGATTTTAAGACATTTATCACAACATGAAGATGTGCTGGAAGAAGAGCGTGAAATCATTACTGAATATTTAGAGTCTCTGGAGCAAAATATGACCCCTGTTGTGAATGAATCTGTAGGAGAGATTGCCAATAAATACAATTCAATTATGGATGAGTATTATAAAAATAATATTGGTGCCGGTTACCTTTCTCAAATATGGAATGCTGATGAGGGGGTAATGTTTGATTTGATTAAAGGACAGACAATGAGCAGAGGATTACAAGATTACAATCCTCTAACAAAGGAACAGATAGAAGATCTGTCTAATGCACCCGGTGTAATAAGACAAATTATTTTAGAGGAAAATGATCAGCTTCTTGCAAAAATAGAGGAGAATAAAAAGAAAACAGGATTTACAGTTTTAACTACTCCAACTACTACTGACGAAGAGTTGGTTATTAAGATGTTTGAACCGTTTAAGGGTAAAGTTATTCTTCTTGATGTGTGGGCTACCTGGTGCGGACCTTGCCGTTCTGCAAACATTGCTATGGAGCCTCTGAAAGCGCAGTTGGCTAATGAAGAAGATTTAGTATATCTATATCTGGCTGGAGAAAACTCTCCTGAGAATACTTGGAAAAATATGATTGTTGACTTAAAAGGGCATCACTACAGAGTAAACGAGGCTCAATGGGACTATTTGAGCAAAACTTTGAATGTAGAGGGAGTTCCTACTTACATTATCATAGACAGAGAAGGAAATCATACTTTCCATTCTGTGGGTTTTCCGGGAGCTGATACTATGAAGAGGGAGTTAATGAAAGCACTCGAAAAAAGTAATTTATAAATTTATTACCTATGAGAACAATATTAAATCTTCTGGTTTTATGCCTTTTTCTTAATTCCTGTAATCAGGAAAGGTCAATTAAACACTCTCCATTCTCGAGTCAAGAAGAACCAAACAGGGGTGAAGTAGCCATAGTGTATGGAAAAATAAGTAATCTGCAAGTGTATCCTCACATAAAGGAGGTTACACTTACGCTGCCGGACTTCTCAAAGAGTGGAGAAGTGCACGTGTCTCCTATTGACTCACTCGGTGAGTTTCGATTTGAAATATATCCAATTGTGACTCGCGAATTTTCTATTACTCCAATTGAAGATAGGCTTTTGATTGCACCGGGTGATACTCTTTTTATAGAGCATGATTTTGCTGATTTTACTAATACGCAGTTTTCTGGCTCGGCTGCAATTGTAAACTGGCAGATAGCACAATTCAGAAACGATTATCTTGGGCGCTATAATTTTGATTATGATTTGTCCTATTTAGATTATAAAGATAGGTCTGACAAACAGTTAAATGAATATTTTAAAAAACTAACTGCTTTTCAGAAAGAGCATAATACTTCAGAGCAGTTTAATACCTGGGCTGAAAAGCAAATACGACTCGACTATTTTAGTGTATTGATTGAATTTCCTTTTCAACATTATATAAGAACTAAGGAGGAGTTTGTTGAGAAAGATGCGTATTATAGATTCCTTCCTGAACTTGAAAATATAATTAATGAAACTATGATATTATTCAGTTATTTTCGAGTAATGGAAAGATATAATTTGATGAAGAAGTTTGATTTTAATCCTGTACCTAAAAGTGATATAAAGCTTACTGAGACTGAATCAATTGACTTGCTATCATCAGTTTCAAAAAACAATTTTTTCTCCCAATTTGCTGTTGCAACTCAACTTAGTATTGGTCTCAAAGCAAACACTACAGAAATAATAGATGAAAATGAAGAAAAGATAAACAAAATAATTACTAATCCTTTTCTTCGTAGTGTATTACAAACCGAATACAACAAAGTTAAGGATTACAAAGCAAAGCCAAAAATATTTTCAGATGCTGTAATGGGTAGAGATATGCTTGAGAAACACGGTGTCGGAGTTCATCCGCAGGACTCTTTCAATATCGTAAAACGGATAATTGATAAACATATAGGACAAATTCTATTTGTCGATATCTGGGCTCCATGGTGCCCTCCTTGTATCATAGAGATGCCTTACAGCAAAACTCTATCAGATTATTTTTCGAACAAACCAGTCACTTTTGTCTATTTGAATATTGGTGGTACTGATGAACAATGGAAAGAAACCATAGATAAGCACGAATTGTCCGGCATACATTTATATTTAACAGGGAAAGAATGGATAGACGTAATGAATCGTTTCAACGCAAAAAGTATACCTTATTATTTGCTATTCGACAAAGAAGGAGTAATGGTTGATTTTGGTAGTCATTTGCGTCCATCTATTCCGGGAACTAAGATTGCAATTGAAAAGTTGTTGGAGTAAT
>JAAYFB010000151.1 GCA_012728465.1 Proteiniphilum sp.
AACAGAATGGAATCATCAAAATGTGGTTCGCGATTTAACATAACTGCTCTGCATTGCCAAAATGTCTTAACACAAAATCAATATACCATTTAGCATTAGACAAATCGTTTAAAGCATTTTAACAATGCAGTACTGCATTGCTAAAAAGGTCTAACACATTTTCATTATACCATTTGGTATTGACAATTCGGGTACAACATTGGTGTCTTTCAGCCTGAATTATGTTAAATGTGATTTGTTTTGTAGCTGTTGATTTAGTTAAATATTTAACTATTCAAAAAGATGTATGTTTTCATGAGCAATTTTGCCCAATTTTGATTGTTTCAGTATAGGATTTCATTTTTATATAATAAAGAAATGTTGAATACAGACACTAAATTGTTTTTGTATAAACGAAGTTCACATCATGGCACATATTATAAATACACCATGGGGTATATTCCGTAAGTATAATTATTAATCGATTAACAGTTTTATAGATGCGGATCGATATGCGCATTATAAACAAATACTATCTTTGAGCACAAAATATAAAACATTTTGAAATGACAGATCAAGAGAAGTACGATAATATATTTAAAGCTAATAAGGAGTGGATTGAGAAGAATAAGAAGGATAATCCTAAACTATTCGATTTGCTTGCTGCAGAGCAGCATCCCGAGTTTTTGTACATAGGATGTTCGGATAGTAGAGTGCACCCAAATCAGATTATGGGCCTGAAGCCCGGAGAGGTTTTTATTCATCGTAACATTGCAAATATGGTAAATAGTACCGACTTGAATGCCCTTTCGGTTATCAATTATGCAGTGGAGACACTGAAAGTGAAATTCATAATAATATGTGGGCATTACGAATGTGGTGGTGTGCGTGCGGCGATGGAGCATAAGGATTTTGGTATGCTAAATCCTTGGTTGTGTAGCATACGCGATGTGTACAATCTTCACAAACTGGAGCTGAACGCCATTTCAGATAAAGAACAGAGATACCGTAGGCTGATTGAGATTAATACCTACGAGCAGTGTCGTAATGTGATGAAGCTTGCCGAAGTGCAACGCTCCTACTATAACAATGGGTATCCCAAAGTGGCTGGGTGGGTGTTTGACATTAAGGATGCTAAACTTCATGACCTTAATTTTGATTTTGTAGGAGAGTTAGAGCAGATAAAGGAGGTTTATGATATAACGGGTGAATAGTGAATAGAAAGAAATTATCACAATATCATAACATTGATTCTTTGTATATCTTTGTAACTTAACACATAATAAAAATAATGAAAAAAATGCTTCCTACCGATTTAAAGAGCTTCATGGATGCAAAGGTTGATGAGTACAACCGCAAATCATTCATCGAAACCGACCCTATATCCATTCCACATGCCTTTTCATTGAAGCAAGATGTCGAAATAACAGGTTTTTTTGCATCAATCTTTGCATGGGGGCAGAGAAAAACTATTATCAATAAAACATTTGAGCTAGTTGACAGAATGGGTGGTGAGCCATACAATTTTATTGTTAATCACTCCGATGATGATTTAAAGGATTTGTTGGGCTTTAAGCATCGCACCTTCAATGATACAGACTTGCTTTACTTTATTGATTTTTTGAAGAGGCACTACACAAAGCATGATAGCCTTGAGGATGCTTTTATTCCCGACGGCGGATTTGTTGATATGGAGAGTGCATTGATTCACTTCGAGAAGTACTTCTTTGATAGTCCCGATGCACCACAGCGCACACGCAAGCATGTGGCTACACCTGCGCGAAACTCAACCTGTAAGAGGCTTAGTATGTATCTTCGTTGGATGGTTCGCAGTGATGATCGTGGTGTGGATTTTGGATTGTGGAAAAATATTCCTACAAGTCATCTAGTATGCCCCATCGATGTTCACGTTGACAGAACTGCACGACAGTTTGGGCTTATCACTCGTAAACAAACAGATTGGAAAACAGCAGTGGAACTTACTGAAAACTTAAGAAAGATGGACCCTGAAGATCCATCTAAATATGATTTTGCTTTATTTGGTATTTCAGTGGAGGCTGCAGGTAGCCGTTAGCTTTTGGCAACTAGCAACTAGCAATTAGCTAAGGGCTAACTGCCAATAGCAGTTATAGATTATTCTTCGCCTCCATATTCCATCAAATATGCCTTAATAAATTGATCAATGTCGCCATCCATAACAGCATTTACATTTGATGTTTGATAGTCTGTACGGTGATCTTTCACTCTTCTGTCGTCAAATACATAGCTTCGAATTTGTGAACCCCACTCAATTTTCTTTTTTCCAGCCTCTATTTTGGCTTGAGCTGCACGGCGTTTCTCTAGCTCTATCTCGTATATTTGAGATTTAAGCATTCGTATAGCACTTTCCCTATTGTTCATTTGTGACCTCCCTTCAGTATTTTCAATAACTATTTGGTGCTCTTCACCAGTTATAGTATCTTGGTAAGTGTAGTGAAGTCGAACACCAGTCTCCACCTTATTTACGTGCTGTCCACCAGCACCTGATGAGCGAAATGTGTCCCAAGTGATAGCTGCAGTATTTACATCAATTTGTATGCTGTCATCGACCAGCGGAACTACAAATACAGATGCGAATGAGGTCATTCGCTTGCCTTGAGCATTAAAAGGAGATACCCTAACGAGACGATGCACACCGTTTTCGCTTTTCAAGAAACCATAGGCAATATCGCCTTCTACTTGTAAAGTAGCTGTCTTGATACCCGCATCGTCACCATCTAACCAGTTGGTAATAGTGGTTTTGTATCCTTTGCTGTCGCACCATCTTTGGTACATACGTAGTAGCATCGAAGCCCAATCCTGACTCTCTGTTCCGCCTGCTCCAGCATTTATTTTTAATACCGCTCCTAGCTGATCTTCCTCGCGTCTTAGCATATTGCGAAGCTCAAGTTCTTCAATAAGCTTTATGGCAGTTTCAAAGTTGTGGTCAAGCTCTTCTTCGGTTATTATTCCCTCCTTCATAAAGTCGAAAGCTAGTTCTAGCTCTTCGGCTGCCGAGTTAACTTCGTTGAATGCTTTTATCCATGATTTTAACTCACGTACAACCTTCATTTGTGCTTCTGCAGCTTTGTTGTCGTTCCAGAACTCGGGAGCTTGTGTTTTAAGCTCTTCTTCTTCTAGTTGTATAATCTTAGAATCGATGTCAAAGATACCCCCTCAGCGCATTCACGCGCTCCAACGTATCTTTTAGTTGGTCTGCTGTAATCATTATTGTATGCTTTATTAAATTATTTGTGGTGCAAAAATACAAAAAAGAATGTCAATACTGCAATTGAATAATCTTTGTATGATAATTATTTAAACTCATACCCAGTTCCAGGTATTGTTGAGAAAGCAAAGTTTCCTAAGTCTGTTGCTAATGCTCTGCCATCTATCTGTGGTGCCACGGGCGAGAACTCTTTTAAGTACTCTATTAGTGCATCATGCATGGTGTAGCTCTGGGTAGTCACATCCTTAACTCCACGTATTCTGCAAAGCATATCATCAGGATCACCCTCTCTTAGGCATGCCGAAATTGTGTATGTCTTATTTTCATCAATGGGTTTGCCTTTAATTGTTATTGATTCCATTCTTTCTCCAAGTTCTCTTGAGCTATCAAATTGAACCTCCATGCCAGAAAAACGCACGAACCATCCACCAAATCTTTCAGAAGGATTATTTGCAAACACATTGTTAGCCTCTTTTTCTAACCAATCTATTATTTGCTTGCCCGTTACTTTACCTGTTTTCACATAATCATCTACAGGCAACATATTCCATATATCGTTTCGGTTTATCGAAGCTGGCTCTCCATTTATGGGAACTATAGGGTTTCCAAATCTAAATCCATTAGATAATGAAATATCCACACCTGTTTTCCATCTCATAGCATCGGTAATCATATTGTCCATTGCATTTTCTACTGTTAGATATCTGTAGAGTGGAGTAGATGTGTACCCAACTACTTCTTCAAGATTATCTTTGTATGGTTCTTTAAGTCTGTCTATAGTCTTCTGTAGCTCTTTGTCTTGTGGGTATTTTTGTGGATCTACCTCGATGAGCTCATATTTGTCTGAAATAATTTTTCCATCTTCAAATGTTAGCTCTAGCTTACCTACAAATGATCCGAATGCCCCTGGTTCTACCACTTTTGTGTACTTGCCTATAATTGGCTCTCTCAATCTTTCGTGGGTGTCAGCACCTAGTATGTATGTTACATCTTTGCTTACTTCATTGTTTGCAAGATCAAGTTGTTTAAAAATACCGATGTGCGTAACTAGAAACAATGCATTTGGTTTTTCTTCTGTCTTTACTTTGTTAATTATTGCTTCAAGTTTAGTATCAATGCCACTAAATGTTATTCCCTTGCTGTAACTGGGTGCTTGACGAAAAGGAATGTCTGGGTCGTTCACACCAATAAAAGCGAGTTTGATGCCTTCGATTGTTGTTGTCCAGTATGGTGGAAATAGGTGCTCATTTGTATCATCATGATACATGTTTTGAGCAATAACATTGGTGTTATAATTAGTGAGCACACCCATCATTGCGTCTTTGCCATATACTACTTCCCAGTTGCCAGGCATTAAAAGGTCGTAGTCCATTTGTTGCACAATTTCTGAGAATATTCCTCCTTGAGATAACATAGCATAACCACTTCCTTGAATTAAATCGCCAGCATCTATAATCACTGTGCGTCCAGGATTGTTGGCTCGTTCCATGTCGAATAGAGTTTTGATGTTTGCCATGCCACCTCTTTGTCTAAATGCCACCTTATCCTCTTCCACAAACATTTCTTCGTGCGTGTCTAATTGCCCATGTATGTCAGATGTTTGAAGTATTGTAATTGTGACCCGATTGTCTTTTTTGTTGCTGCACGATGTAGCCAAAATGACTATGATGAATGAAAGCGAAAAAGCTGATAATATTATAGATCTCATATGTATAATTGTTTTTAATTATTAGTTTGTTATTATTGAATATATCTGTATGTCTTCATATGTTGTGGCATAAATAATGCGTGAAGATAACATTGATGTATGATTTTAATGTATAGACTGTAACTACTGAAATATACTGATTGTTTCGCCAGCTTTTAGGGTGTTGCCTAGCTGTGGGTTCCATTGGCGAATATTGTCAACGCTACATGAGTGCTTTTGAGATATTGAGTATAGTGTGTCACCAGGCATTACTTTGTATTGTATAGGGTCTTTCCCGTCACCTCCAGAAGCTATAGGTTTTGGAACACTTCTGTTATTTGATCTTCCTCTGAGTGCCTGTTTTGATATTGTTGCCTCGTGTTCATTGTCCTTATTATTGCTTTTTGAGTCAGCATAAATAGGTAGGCCTATATGTCTTGTGTGTATTATAACAGAGTCTTTCTTTGAGATATGATTCTGTTTGTCAGTGTTAAGAGAAATGTCTAGCTCTTGTTCAGTTTTTGTTTTAGGAGCTTTTACTATTACTGGTTCTTTAGTTTCGTTTTTATTCTTCTTCACTCTTACGATTTCCCCGTTAGGAGTCGGTTTATCTGCAGACTTACTTGCTTTATTTGCTAATACCACTTGGTTGTTTTCCTTTAAGACACGACCGCCATGAAGATATCTAGATGCATAGTATGGCTCAGTGGAGCGTGATACAATCACACCGTAGCTTGTGGAGGAGTGAAGGAATAAGAAGTTGCCATTTGGAAGAATCTCTTTTACTATACCCACATGTCCTACTCGCTTGTTCTGAGCACGTCCTTCAAAGAATACAAGATCGCCAACTCTTAGGTCCTCTCTTCGGTTAATGCTAGGAACTTGTTTGGCCTGTCCTGCAGAGCTAGTGCTAAGTCTGTATCCAAATTCTTTAAATATGAAAGAAGTAAAACCCGAGCAGTCGAACGAGTTAGGTCCCTTGCCTGCATATCGATATGGTTTGTTGAGATATTTCATGCCATAGTTTAGAATGTCTGTTTGCACTCCATCTGATTTAGATATAGGAGATACAGTCTGCTTTCTGACACCACACGATGCCAGCAAAACGACACTAAATATGAACAGTATTATCTTTTTATACACAACTTGATAGCCTTAAAAGCTTTTATAAAATGTGAGCTTGCAAATTTAAGCGGTGCAAACATAATTAAAAATAAACATATACTCTTTTAGGATTCAGTTATTTAATATTAAAATAGTACTTTCTTTCTCTCAAACAGTACATAGTGTGTTATTCAAAATGTTTTTGTATTTTTGAACTCAATTATTTAAATAAGAATTACTTAGATTATGAATCAGATTAAAAATATTGTTTTTGACTTTGGTGGTGTGCTAATTGATTGGAACCCTACTTATTTATTTAGCAAGGTGTTTGAGAAGGAAGAGGAAATGAACTATTTCCTTGAAAACATTTGTCATGGCGAATGGAATATATTGCAAGATGCTGGTCGTCCATTAGCAGAGGCTACCCTTTTGAAGCAACAAAAGTATCCAAAATATAAAGACGAAATAGCAATGTATTATGGCCGATGGGATGAGATGCTTGGTGGAACCATTGATGTCAATACGAAGCTGGTTGAGCCTTTGAAAGATAAATACAAGGTGTATGGTTTGACTAATTGGTCAGCCGAAACATTGCCTATTGCAATGGAGCGATATGAATTCTTTAAACACTTGGATGGTATTGTTGTCTCTGGTGATGAGAAATTGGTAAAGCCAGATGCTAGAATTTATGAAGTGTTGCTAGATAGATATAATATTAATGCCGAAGAGTCGTTGTTTATTGATGATAATGCTGAAAACATTAAAGCCGCAAAGGAGCTTGGCTTTCAAACTATTCATTACACTGAGGATGTAAATTTGGAGGAGGTAATGAGAGATATGCAGGTAATAGATTAGTGTTGCCGTAGGTTGATTTGCGGTTACATAGTACAATATATAATTCAGGGCATGGCTTATAGTCGTGCCCTGAATCTTTTTAGATCAAAACCCAATTTCATCAGGATGAATCCCCGTTCTTGAGTCTTTATTCAATGAGTTTATTAGTTTAACCTCCTCGCTTGTTAGTTCAAAGTCGAAGATGTCAATGTTTGATGCTTGACGTTCTTTGTTGGCCGATTTTGGAATTGCTACCACACCCCGCTCAATGTTCCAGCGAAGAACTACTTGTGCTGGAGACTTCTGATACTTATTTCCAATTTCATTCAATATCCTTTCTTCTAATAGTGGAACTTTACTGCTGCCTAGTGGGCTCCATGCTTCACATACAATATTGTGATGCTTGCAGAATGATATCAAATCGTCGAGCACTAGATAGGGATGGCTTTCTATTTGATTTGCTGCAGGTTTAATGGTTGCCACCTCTAATACTTTTTCGAGATGATGCTGAAGGTGGTTGCTCACACCAATTGATTTAGCATCTCCTGTAGCATATATTTTTTCCATTTCTAACCAAGTATTGCCCTCTTTGCCTTTTATGGGCCAATGGACTAGATATAGATCTATATAGTCAATATCAAGCATTTTTAAGCTCAA
Source organism: Proteiniphilum sp. (assembly GCA_012728465.1). Classification (GTDB taxonomy): domain Bacteria; phylum Bacteroidota; class Bacteroidia; order Bacteroidales; family Dysgonomonadaceae; genus Petrimonas. Next base: position 7,509 of record JAAYFB010000151.1, read on the forward strand.
AGAAAATGCCTTGTGGATATTGCCTGTCAATATATCCGTGCCCCAAGCTTTGGTAGTAACAAATAGTTCGTCGCGTGGAATACCACAATCACGAATTGCTTGTCCAATAGCGGCTTCGTTTTTATATAAAGTTGCTGTATCAATGTGACGATAGCCCACATCAATGGCCGACCGAATTGAATTGTAAACATCTACATCTGTCCCCCCAATCTTGTAAGTGCCAAGCCCAAGCATTGGCATCTTCGTTCCATTGTTTAGCTTAATGTGTTTCATATCTTTTCTCCTTTTTTAATCTTGCTTTTACTTGTACTTTGTCACGGTGTATGCTTTCTATAAGTTTTTCTACTGTAGTAAACTTTTCGTCGCCACGTATAAAATCAACAAACTCTACTGTAAGCGATTGATTGTATAGGTCCCCATCGAAATCAAAAATATTTACTTCTACGCTTATCTGTGGGTCATTGTGTAGGGTGGGTCTTTTTCCTATGTATAGCATACCCTCTTTTACATTATTATTAAAATGAACATACACAGCATAAACTCCTAGTTGTGGCACTACTTTGTATTTCTCCCATATCTTCATGTTTGCAGTAGGGAATCCTATAGTGCGACCCACTTGATAACCTTCAACTATCTTTCCCGAAAGGGTATAGTGATAGGTTAATAGATTGTTTGCTTTTACTATGTTCCCATTCATAAGCAAACGACGTATCTCTGATGAGCTCACATTGTCATCATCAAAGCGTAACTCGGTGGCTTGCAAAATATTGATTCCTTTTGCATTGCCATACTTGACATAGTCTTCAAAGTCTTCTTCACGATTTCGTCCAAAACGATGATCGTAACCTATCACAAGGGTGCTTACATTAACCTGATCACTGAGTACATTACAGATAAAGTCATTAGCCGAAAGCATAGAAATTTCACGAGTGAATGGAATGCTAAATACGTAATCGATCCCTGTAGTTACTAATTGAGCTATCTTTTCGGTATATCCACATATAAGTTTGGGCTGATAGTCTGATTGTAGCACCTTGCGTGGATGCACTGGAAATGTTATTACTGCCGATGGTAGCCCTTGTCGCTCGGCTTCCTTCTTGACTTGATCAATTAGATGTCGATGCCCCATATGCACACCATCAAAAAAACCTAGTGTGGCAACAACTTTTGTTGGTTTTTCGCCTATAATTTCTTGTGATAAATCAATGACTTCCAAAATAATCTCCTTTTAAATTCTGATTTTATACTTAATCGTAAGTAATGTTCAATAAATAAAAAACCCCGAAATAATTATTACGGGGTTTTGAAGCGTTAGTGATATTGATTATATAACGCCATATTTTCTAAATAGTTTATCTATCTCTTCGATAGCTCTATCTATTTGCTCGTATGTGTGTGTTGCCATAAGTGAGAAGCGAATCAATGTTTCGCTAGGAGGAACAGCTGGTGAAACTACTGGATTTACAAATATTCCTGCTTCGAAAAGCTCTTTTGTAATCATGAATGTTTTTTCGTCGCTACGCACATATAGTGGAAGAATTGGTGTTGAAGTTGGTCCAATTTCAAATCCTCGACTTTTAAATTGTTCTATTGTGTAATTAGTGATCTCCCATAATAGCTTTATACGTTCAGGTTCACTTCTCAATATGTCTAATGCCGCAGTAGCTGCCGCGGTAGCTGCAGGGGTAATGCTGGCACTAAAAATATATGGGCGAGCATTGTGCCTCAAGAAATTTATCGTAGGAAAATCTCCTACAATAAATCCACCTATTGATGCCAATGATTTACTAAAAGTACCCATTATTAAGTCAACGTCGTTTAGCAGCCCAAAATGGTCGGCAGTACCTTTACCATTATACCTGCGCCCTAAAACCCCAATACCATGTGCTTCGTCAACCATAATATTGGCATTATACTTCTTTGCAAGTTTCACTATTCCTGGCAAGTCGGCCAAGTCTCCCTCCATGCTAAATACACCATCCACGACAATTAACTTCACCTTGTTTGGGTCACATCGTTGAAGTTGTCTTTCCAGAGACTCCATGTCGTTGTGTCTAAATTTAAACTTTCTTGAGAAAGAAACTAGAGTACCCTCTATTATAGATGCGTGATTTCTTTCGTCCCACAATATATAATCATCGCGTCCCGTGACTGAGCCTATAACCCCTTCGTTTACAGTAAATCCAGTAGGGAATATTATGGCATCATCTTTGCCTAAAAAATTGGCTAACTTGCGTTCAAGTTCTATGTGTATATCGAGTGTTCCATTCAAAAAACGTGATCCTGCCATTCCTGTACCATACTTTTTAGTTGCATTAACGGCTGCTTCTTTTACTTTTGGATGGTTTGTCAATCCTAAGTAGGCATTTGAGCCAAACATTAGCACTTTCTTGCCATTTATTACCACTTCGGTATCTTGATCACTCTCTATGACTCTGAAATATGGATATATGCCTGCAGATTTAAACTTCTGTGGCAAGTCATACTTCATCATTTTTTCTTTTAGTAGATTCATCAGATAGATATTAAAAAAATAAATGTGATTTCTTGACTCAATGTCCCAAGAAATCAGTTAGCAAAGATACTAATAATTATTATATGGCTTAATTCATGATAGTAAAATATGATTGTTCTCATTTCACAAGTGTCCACGAAGAAAGAATAAGATTTAGTTGTCTGTCATTTTGATAGCTATTGCTGTCTTTTTCATTTAATCCTTTTAGCGAATAGCAATATGGTTCTGCAAAATATTAATCAGCACATAATCTTTTGTAGATTTATACTCATGTTCTGCAAATCCTATAATGTGGTTGACATATTTTTGATTGTATCATCTCCATCCCTACATATCATTTAAGGTTTTCTTATTTTGTAATTGTTATCTACATTAAATAATTGCAGTTTGTTTTTCTATTCATTGTCAATGCATAATGACATTGGATATTCCTTAATAAATGTAATGTTAATACCTTTCGACATTAGCTGGGTTTTAATTAAATTGATGCATTTACAACATTGTAAATACACCAAATCAAAAGATTTCATCCATTTACAACATTGTAAATGCACCAAACCAAAAGTTTTCGTCCATTTGCAACATTGTAAATGCACCAAACCAAAAGTTTTCATCCATTTACAACATTGTAAATGCATCGATGGTAATTTAAATATGTCAACTACAAGTCTAATTACCATTGATTTAACTTCGGATGTGTGAATTATCATTGTGTTTTACAACAATCGTTACAGAAAACGGTCAAATCTAAGTGTTTATTGCAATGATGTGATTTGAGAGCTATCATTGCATCTCTGAGGTGGTGTTGAATTAGCCAATTTGTGCATATAATTAACATTAAGAAACAGTAGTGGTGTGTTGCTAATAAAATTGATTTTAATGCTGAATCATCATTTGGACACATCTTTTTACTCTTTGTGTACTTTCGCAAAACAGAGTTTAATCCGTCTATAGTGTTAGTTGTGGATATCATTTTTCTTATTTCACATTGGGTAGTCTCAAAATGCTGTTAATTAATCCCAGTTATACTCCCATGCGCCTATCAAAAAAATATTTATCCGTGTGATTCGACAACGGTCAATAGAATATTGTTACTTTTGTTTTAAGATGTATTTGCTATAAGTTTTATAATTATATTATTTGCGAGCGAGTGTATTAATTATTTGTATGACTTTTTTACTTTGAAAATAAAATTTAAAAACTATGAAACGAATTCTTTTACTAGTAGATTATTCTAGTGATTTTAGTCGGAATTTGCTGAAAGGACTAATTGAATACTCAAAAAAATATGGGCCTTGGCTTTTTTATCGGCTTCCTTCTTACTATAAAACCTTATATGGAAAAGAGGGTATAATAGAATGGGCTAAAAATTGGAATGCAGATGCAATTATAGCCCAATGGGATCATGAAGGAACAAATCTTTTGCGAGCACTGGATATCCCTATAATCTTACAAAACTACAAAAATAGAAGTCCACACTTTTCTAATCTTACAGGGCAATATTTTGAAACTGGTGTAATGGCTGCTAATTTCTTTATTACAAGACAATTTAAAAACTTTGCTTTTTATGGTAATAAAAATGCTATTTGGTCACATGAGAGGGCCGAAGGGTTTAGAAGCTTGATTGAGAAAAAAGGTGGAAATTATTATTATTTTGAGAGTGAAAACACTGTAGAGGAACAGTGGGATAATAGTCATATGCAACTTGATAATTGGTTGTCGTCACTGCCAAAACCAATTGGGTTGTTTGCGTGCGATGATAGTTATGCACTTCAAGTCACAGAAGTATGTAAGATTAATGGAATAGGAATACCAAATGAAATATCGTTATTAGGAGTTGATAATGACGAGTTAATATGTAACTTATCGGACCCTCCAATTTCATCAATTGTTTTAGACACTTATAAAGGAGGATATGATGCAGGACGAATACTCGACATGTTTTTTAAGGGAGAAAGAAAAGATCCATGTAATATTGTTATTCAGCCTATTAGATTGGAGCTAAGGCAATCGACAGAAAAATACGATATAAATAATGAGTATGTTTTGAAGGTCGTCAACTTTATTGGAAATAATTTCAAGCAGGAGATAGGTATTGATTCACTGACTAAATTAGTACCTCTTTCTCGTCGAAATTTGGAGGTTAAATTTAAAGAGGAAGTGGGAACATCAATTTACCAATTCATTCTGAGTTGTAGAGTTGATTACTTTGCTCATTTATTATTAACTACTGAGAGATCATTATTTGATATAGCGCTTGAATCAGGTTTTAATGATTGCAAAAATATATCTAGAGTTTTCAAGAAGTTTAAAGGGTGTACCCCATTAGAGTATAAAGAAAAGTATTGCTCTAACAAGTTTTGACGTTTTTAGAAGATCCAACTACGTATTTAGAGTTACTATTGATAAATATTGCCTATAAATTTGTGTTTAATAAATATAAAGGAAATTCATGATTAAATATAATTAAAAAATGACCTTATCAATTTCAAATAAAAAGTTGCAAAGCAAACAAACGACCATTTATTCAATGATAATATTGGCGTTGCTTTTTTTCATTTTTGGATTAGTATCTTGGGTGAACACAATTTTAGTACCTTATTTTCAGCTCACACTTCAGTTGACAAATTTTCAGTCCTCTTTTGTTACGTTTGCTTTTTATATAGCTTACTTAGTTATGGCAATACCTTCATCGTTCTTGCTAAACAAGGTTGGGTATAAAAAAGGAATGATGTTGGGACTTTGGTGTATGTCAATAGGAGCATTACTGTTTGTGCCAGCAGCATACTGGCGCACTTACCAGTTGTTTCTTTTAGGTTTATTCCTACTAGGTGTGGGTTTGGCTATTCTTCAGTCGGCAGCTAATCCATATGTAACTATAGTAGGACCTATTGAAAGTGCGGCAAAGAGAATGAGCATTGTGGGGACTGGAAATAAATTGGCGGGAGTTATAGCTAACTTAGTTTTTGCCGGAGTAGTCATAAAAGAATCTGATAAAGTGCTAATGAGAGAGATTGAGGCAGGCGTATATACAGGGTCTTCATTGGATGCAATATTAGACAACTTGATAAAAGGAGTAATGATGCCTTATTTGATTCTAGCTGTAGCATTATTTATTTTTGGAATAATAATACGTTATTCCATTTTACCAGAGTTAGATCCTTCAGTAGTCAATAAGCGTACGGATGAAGATGAGAAGTCCTCAAAAAGTATTCTTCAGTATCCAGCCTTAATTCTAGGAGTTGTAGCAATGTTTTTTCATATTGGAACACAGATGATTGCTCTTGCAACTAGTATTCAATATGCAGGATCGATGGGAGAGAGCCTAACAGGCTTAGCAAAGAATATTCCTTCTTACACTATGATGCTCACTTTTGTAGGATACTTCATTGGTATTATTTTTATTCCAAAATATATTAGTCAACGTTATGCACTGTTAATTGCTGCATCAATAAATCTATTTCTTTCAGCACTAATAATTACAACTTCAGGAACAGTTACTATTTTGGGTATTACAACCGATATTTCTCTTTGGTATCTTGTTCTTATGGGATTGCCAAATGCATTGCTTTATGCTGGAATATGGCCACTTGCCATTAATGGATTGGGTAAACATACAAATTTAGGGTCTGCATTTTTAGTTATGGCGCTTTGTGGTAGCGCAATAATGCCAATGATTTATCATTCAATTGTTGATTCTAATATCCCATCATTATCTGTAGCATCAGCAATGAAAAATTCTTATTGGATTCTAATGCCTTGCTTTGCGTATATTGTTTGGTATGCTTCATTTGGATATAAGATTAAATTTTGGAAAAGGCGTAATCAATTGAAGTAGTATTTGTATCCCAAGTTTTATTACACATCTAAAACCTATTAAGATGAATAAGAGATTAATAATTAAAGGGGGAAAGTTCATTTTTCCTGACAGAATAGAAGAAAATCTACTGATTATTTGTGAGAATGGTAAAGTGGTAGATATTACTAAGTCTAACGATATCATTGTGACAGACTTCGATTTAGTTATAGATGCACATAACAAGTATGTTTCTTCTGGCTTTATTGACATTCACACACATGGTGGAGGTGGACATGATTTCATGGATGGTACTGTTGATGCATTTATTGGAGCAGCCGAAACCCATGCCAAATATGGTACTACTGTGCTTTTGCCTACAACTCTTACAAGCACTTTCGAGGAATTAATGAAAACATTCTCTGTTTATAAAGAAGCCGTTAAACAAAACACTAAAGGCGCTAAGTTTTTAGGTCTTCACCTCGAGGGCCCATACTTTGCCTACAACCAACGTGGTGCTCAAGATCCCAAATATCTTAGAAATCCTAATCCAGAAGAATACAATAAAATAATGGAATCATCAGACGATATAGTGAGATGGAGCCTTGCACCTGAATTGCCAGGAGCCTTAGATTTTGCAAAAGTATTAACTAAAGCAAATATTATTCCTGCCGTTGCTCATTCAGATGCTATCTACGAGGAAGTAGTTGAAGGATTTAATGCTGGCTTTTCGTTAGCAACTCACTTATATTCTGCTATGTCCACTATTACTAGGAGAAATGCATATCGATATGCCGGAGTTGTGGAGGCAGCTTACTTGATCGATGACATGGATGTTGAAATTATTGCTGATGGGGTTCATCTGCCCAAACCTTTATTGCAATTTGTATATAAATTTAAAGGGCCTGATAAAATTGCTTTATGCACGGATTCAATGAGGGGTGCAGGAATGCCTGATGGAGAAACAATTTTAGGAAGTCTTGAAAATGGGCAAAAAGTTATTATTGAGGATGGGGTCGCCAAGTTGCCAGATCGTTCAGCTTTTGCAGGAAGTGTTGCAACCACTAATAGGTTAGTTAGAACTATGGTTCAGGTAGCAGAGGTTCCTTTAGTTGATGCAGTGAAGATGATGACTATTACTCCTGCACGAATTATGAAAATTGATGATGCTAAAGGGTCAATTGAAAAAGGAAAGGATGCTGATTTTGTTATTTTTGATGAAAATATTAATGTTTCACACACAATACTAGAAGGAAATGTCATATATAAAAGCTATTAACAACGTGATTACATTCTATAAAGGAATGTTGGAGGTGAGAATATATCCTGATAGAGAAATAATGGGATTAGGAGCCGCAAAAGATGTATCATTAGCAATTAATGAATTGTTGAATGAAAAAGAAGAGATAAATGTTATTTTTGCAGCGGCGCCATCTCAAAGTGATTTTATTAAGGAGCTAATAAGTGATGAATCAATCCAGTGGGAAAGAATTAATGCTTTTCATATGGATGAATACATTGGTTTAGATGAAGATGCACCACAGGGATTTGGTAATTACCTAAAGAAGCATCTATTTGATAAAGTGCCATTTAATAGTGTCAATATCATTAATGGGTTTATGAAAGATGTCGAAGGTGAGTGTAATCGTTATGCTGAGTTACTTGATAAATATCCAGTAGATATAGTATGTTTTGGAATTGGAGAAAATGGACATATTGCCTTTAATGATCCTCCAGTTGCAAATTTTAATGACCCTAAAGCAGTTAAAGTTGTAGAGCTAGAGATGCTATGTAGGCAGCAGCAGGTCAACGAAAATCTATTCGATGATATTAGTTTAGTTCCTACACATGCCATTACATTGACAATACCAGCACTTTTAAGGTCTAAGAAAATGTTTTGCATAGTTCCAGCCACTAATAAAGCTGAAGCAGTTTACAATACTTTAAATGGGGATATAGATAAAAAGTGTCCTGCATCAATTATTAGAAATAAAAAGGAGGCAATTCTTTATCTTGATAAAGAAAGTGCATCACTTCTACATGAAAATATATAATGCTCACATAAAGAACAAACAATATGAAACTAAGAATTTTATTATTAGCAGTATTATTTGGAGTTATTCTTAATTCTTCAGCACAAATTAAAATTGGAATTATCGGATTAGATACATCTCATTCAATAGCCTTCACTAAAGAGCTCAATGGAAAGGATAAAAAGGACGATTATAAAGATTTTCGTGTGGTGGCGGCATATCCATATGGATCAAAAACAATTAAGTCAAGCTTCGATCGCATACCTGGATATATTAATCAAGTAAAAGAAATGGATGTTGAGATAGTCTCATCGATTAGTGAACTATTGAAGAAGGTTGATTGTGTTATGCTCGAAACTAATGATGGAAACTTGCATCTTGAGCAGGCTTATGAAGTCTTTAAAGCAGGAAAACCAATGTTTATAGATAAGCCATTAGGTGCTAATTTGGCGCAGGCTATTGCTATTTATCAGTTGGCTAGAGAATATAATGTTCCAATATTTTCTTCTTCTGCTGTAAGATTTACTCCTAAAAATCAGCAAATAAGGTTAGAGGAGTTTGGTGAAATACTAGGAGCTGATACTTATTCGCCTGCAACGAAAGAAATTACTCATCCTGACTTTGGGTGGTACGGTATCCATGGAATTGAGGAATTATTTACATTGTTAGGAGCAGGTTGTGTTTCTGTAAATAGAATGTCTTCAGAAGGAACCGATGTAGTAGTAGGTTTATGGAGTGACGGTCGTATTGGTACATTTAGAGGTATACGTACAGGTAAAGGTATATTCGGTGGAACTGCATTTACAAAAGATGGAGCTATTCCTACAGGTGGATTTGTGGGCTACAATGTTTTGTTGGATGAGATTATTAAGTTTTTCAAAACTGGGGAACCTCCAGTAACTGAACAAGAAACGTTGGGTATATTCACATTCATGGAGGCCTCTAACGAAAGTAAGCGTGAGGGAGGTAGGATTATATTAATGGAAGATACTTATAGAAAAGGATTAAAGGAAGCTCAACAGTTGCTTAAAGAGCTAAAATAATTTTATGTATGAAAGATGTCATTATGCTTATTTCTTTATTGAGTTCAATATTAATGTCTTGTGCAGGAAAGAGTAACAGTTTGAATGATTCGAAAACATTATTTAGTGGTAAAGAGGGAGAGGTGCGCCTAATCATTCTTGATCCAGGTCACTTTCATGCTAGTTTGCTGCAAAAGAATAGTATGAAACAAGTTAGTGATACTATGTATGTTTATGCACCTAACTCAAGTATTGGGCTAGATCAATATCTGTCAGCTATAAAATCGTTTAATCAAAGATTAGATAATCCAACTAAATGGAAAGAGATTGTTTATACTGGTGATGATTTTATGGATAAGATGGTGAGCGATAGGCTAGGCAACGTAGTAATATTAGCAGGTAATAACAAAAACAAAAGCAAAAATATTGCAGCAGCAATAGATGCAGGTATAAATGTTTTGTCGGACAAGCCAATGGCTATAAATAAACATGATTTTAAGAAATTAGAAGAGGCGTATAATAATGCAGAAGTAAATAATGTATTGCTTTATGATATAATGACGGAGAGATATGATATGTTGAATATTATTGAAAGAGAATTAATCAACAATCAAAGCTTTTTTGGAGAACTAGAAAAGGGTACAAGTGATAACCCTGCTGTCTATATGGAGAGTGTTCATCATTTTTACAAAGAGGTGTCGGGTGCTCCATTAATTAGACCAGCATGGTACTATGATGTAGAGCAACAAGGGGAGGGAATTGCTGATGTAACTACACACTTAATAGATTTGTTATTTTGGAAGTGTTTCCCAATAGCAGCAATCGATTACAAGCAGGATATTAAAGAAATAACAGCATCACATTGGCCAACAAGTATATCCCTACAGCAATTTATTAAATCTACAGGAGAGCTGTCTTTTCCAGATTATTTGCAGAAATATATTGAAAATTCAACCTTGCAAGTATATTCTAATGGATGTATAAATTTTGATGTTAAAGGGCATAAAGTTGGGCTAAAGGTTGAGTGGAACTTTCAAGCTCCTGATGCCAGTAGCGATACCTTTATGTCTAAAATAGAAGGCACGAGAGCTATTCTTAAAACTGTGCAAGATAAGGAGCAAGGGTTTACTAAGCAGCTTTACGTAATTAAGCCTGAAAAAGTAAATGCTGATGACTTTCTGCATAACCTAAAGGCAACTATTGACAACATTCAAATAAAATACCCATTTGTTACTGTATCGCCAACTTCAAAAGAGCATGAGTTTCTTATCGATATTCCTATAGAAAAAAGAGATGCCCACGAGTCTCACTTTAAATATGTGGCTGAAAGTTTTTTTAGCTATTTGGTTACACAAGATATTCCTGAGTGGGAGATTTCAAATACGCTTGCAAAGTATTATATAACTACACAGGCAGTTGAAATTGCAAATGAGTGAGATTGATACAGGATATTTCAATTATTACGAAAGATCATTAATGTTTCATGGATCCTTAGTGAACATTATGGGTACCAAGTTTGATATTATAATTATAGGTAAAACTAATAATGAGTCAGAAGAAATTTGGATTAGAATAGAGCAAGAGCTAAGGAGATTAAATTTCATGATGAACCGCATTGACCCAGCAAGCGAAATATCCAAAATAAACAGTCAGTCTATTAATAATGAGTTTAAAGTTAGTGATGAAATGTGGTGTATTTTAAATAATTGTAAATACTACCATGAACAGACTCTAGGGTTATTTGATATTACTCTAAAAGACTTTAATACTATTCAATTTAATAAACGAAACAAAACAATTTCATTCTCAAAATCAAATATTCAGCTAGATCTAGGAGGATATGCCAAAGGTTATGGACTAAAAAAAATACAGAAAATACTGGAGGCATATAATATAGATCAGTGTTTTGTTAATTTTGGTAATAGCTCCATTTTGGGTATTGGAAATCATCCTTTTGGAGATGCATGGAAAGTCAGTATTGAAAATCCATTTAACATAAATACAATTGTTGATGAAATATCTAAAAGTAATGCATCCCTGTCAGTATCTGGTAATACTCCATCTTACTCAAGACATGTTGTTATTCCCAAAAGTGGTAAATCAGAAGTTGATAATAAGCTAGTATCAGTACTTATGCATGACCCATTAGATGCTGAGGTATTATCAACTGCTTTTCTTATAGCAAGCAAAATAGAAAGGGAACAGCTTATTGATAGATTTAGAATTATAAAAGCAAGAGAATATAAATTATAAATATAATTGCAATGCCAAACAGACAAAAGGAAGTTGACATGAGCCTAAGGCAATTTATAAAAGACTTAGGATATATTTCAGGAGGAGCAACTATATTGGCAGGTATGCCGTGGTTACAGTCCTTTACTCCTGAGAAAGCAAAAGAGATTAAAAAAGAAAAAGCTAGGATAGGATTTATAGGAACAGGATCTAGAGGGCAATATAGTATTCACGCTGTGTCAGCAATAGCGCATGCAGATATTGTGGCCATATGTGATAATTATTCGCCTAACCTACAGGCAGCATCCAAGTTATGTCCAAATGCAAAAAAATATACTGATTATAGAAAACTACTTGAGTCTTCTGATATTGATGGGGTTATTATTTCTACACCTCTATACTTGCATGCACCTATGATTTTAGATGCATTGTCAGCAGGCAAGCATGTATTTTGTGAAAAATCAATGGCTTTAACCATGGATGAGTGTAAAGCTATATATGATGCTTATCAGGATACTGACCGTGTATTATATTTTTGTATGCAACGTATGTTTGATGAAAAATACATTAAAGGGATACAAATGATCCATGATGGATTAATAGGCGATATTGTTGGCGAGCGATGTTATTGGTTTAGAAATCATGATTGGAGGAGACCAATCCCTTCACCTCAATTAGAACGTCAGATTAATTGGCGATTATATTGGGATTATTCGGCAGGATTAATGACTGAATTGGCCTCTCACCAATTAGAGGTGTGTTGTTGGGCTAAGCAGCTAGTCCCAGAGTCAGTTATGGGTATGGGTGATACTGTTTTTTGGAAAGATGGGAGAGAGGTTTATGATAGTGTAAACTTAATTTATAAGTACTCAGATGGTGTGAAAATAAATTACGAATCTCTTATTTCAAATAAATTTAATGGAATGGAAGATCAAATATTGGGAAGCAAAGGAACTATGAATCTTGCCACAGGTGTATATTATCTCGAAAATGAAATTGATAGGAATAAGTCAGGAATTGAACAATTAATTTCTCAAATAGGGAACAAGGTATATTCATCGGTGCCTACAGCAGGAGCAAGTTGGAGGCCAGAGACACAAGATAAATACACCTCTCATCAAATTCTAAGCGGGAAGTTTAATATTAATCAAGGACAATCTATGATTGGTGCATTAAAAGATGGTTCTGATGAAATACTATCTGCTTTTTGTCAAGCTTGCATTACGGGAGAAAAGGGAGATAATATTGTTGAAGAGGCATATCAAGCAACTACTCTTTGTCTTTTAGGTAATGAAGCCATTAAAGAGGGGAAGAAGATATTTTTTCCGGAAGAGTATAAAATTCCATATATGAAATTTTAATAAGTACAGTCATTTAAACTAGCAATGCATTTAAAATGAAAGATATCGTTGTTACACATAAGCGTCTGAAAAAGGAGAGATACATTTTTTTAACGTGCTTTTCTATAGCATTTATGATTAATATGTATTCTATTATTAAATTCAAAACATCAATGTATGAATTATTCACGCAGATAGGATATGTGTTAGTTATTGCAATTGCTATCTATATAATAGTCTTAATAGTAAGGGCTATTCTTATATTAATAAAAAATCTAATTAGGCATATTTCAAATTATTGAATGTGCTATTAAAACAATAATAATATTATTATGAAGAATAAATTTATCACTTTTATTTTTGTGCTTTGCATTTCACTTTCATCTATTTATGCAAAGCAAATAAAGTTGTTGTCCATAGGTAATAGTTTTTCGTATGACGCTATTGAACATTATCTGTCAGGGTTGGTAGAGGCAAATGGAGATACCATCATAATTGGTAATATG
>JAAYFB010000152.1 GCA_012728465.1 Proteiniphilum sp.
CTTTGCTAAAACAGTGAAGGATTCACTTACTGTTGATACTAATATAGCTTGTGTATCTGGAGGATTTCCATCATCACAAACTTTCAGCGAAATTAAAATCGCAGAAACAGCATTAGCAATAGCTGATGGTGCGAATGAAATAGATATCGTATTGAATCTTGGTTTATTTGAAGACAGATCATACCAAGAACTGTCGGAAGAAATATCTGAAATTAAGGAAGCTTGTCACGATGCCACCCTAAAAGTTATATTAGAGACAGGAGCTTTAAAAACACTAGAAGATATACATAAAGCATCAATACTTGCACTCTATTCAGGAGCAGATTTTCTTAAGACTTCTACAGGAAAAGGATATCCTGGAGCAAGCCCAGAAGCTGCTTACGTAATGAGTAATGCAATTAAGTCATATTTCAAAAAAACAGGGACTAAAGTAGGTATTAAACTTTCTGGAGGCATATCTACAGTAAAAGATGCGATAATGTACTATACTATAGTAAAAGAAGTGCTTGGTGAAGAATGGTGCAACAAGTCGCTATTCAGAATTGGAGCAAGCAGACTTGCAAATTCACTACTCAAAGAAATAACAGAGAATCAAACAACTTAAAAAAAAATATAAAAAATGAGATTTAAGATTTTTACTTTTATGACTTTATTTTGCTTTTTATCTTTTGGATTTATTCAAGGACAAGAAAGCAGAATGACATCAAACTTACGAACTACACCTTACTGGCAAGACGTAAACGTTGTTCAGGTAAATAAAGAACAACCTAGAACTCAGTTTATGACATATGATACCAAAGAGGAGGCTCTAAACAATAAGTTCGAGGATAGTAAATACCATATTTCACTTAATGGAACATGGGATTTTTACTTTGTTGATGCATACAAACAACTGCCTGAAAATGTTACAGACTCTACTGTATCCTTAGATAATTGGTCAAAAATTGAAGTCCCTGGAAACTGGGAAATACAAGGGTTTGGAACAGCTCTGTACGTCAACCACCCATACTAATTTGTGGAACTTAATCCTAAAACAAGATTTCCCAAAATGGCTCCACCATACCTGCCCGAAGAAAATCCAGTAGGTGTGTATCGCAAAGAAATTGAGATACCACAAGATTGGGAGAATAGAGATATTTATTTAAGCCTTGATGGAGCAAAATCAGGCGTATATGTTTACGTTAATGGCAAAGAAGTTGGATATAGCGAAGACTCAAAGACTGCAGCTGAATTCAAACTAAACAAATATGTAAAACCTGGAAAGAACTCTCTAGTAATCAAAATTTATAGATGGAGCACAGGATCATATCTAGAGGCTCAAGACTTTTGGCGAATAAGTGGAATTGAGCGTGATGTATTCTTATGGTCACAACCTAAGTTTGCACTTAGAGACTTTAGAGTTAAATCAACACTTGATGACAGCTATAAGAATGGTATATTCGAACTAGAGACAACTGTAAAAAATTATACTGCTAATGTAGGATATGGTAAAGTTTCATTTGAACTTATCGATAACAAAGGCAATACAGTACTTTCGGATACAAAAGAGATAGGTGTTCAAAGAAATGGTGAAAGTGCTATTTCGTTTAGTGCACAGCTTCCTAACGTCTCTACATGGACATCTGAAAATCCTAACTTATACAAACTACTCATTAGTGTTACGCAAGATGGCGAAAACAGTACAGAAGTTGTTCCATATCAGGTAGGCTTCCGTAGATTCGAAATCAAACCTTACAAAACAGGCGAAAGAATAGATAGACTCTTCTTGGTAAATGGTCAACCAATAAAATTCAAGGGAGTAAACATTCACGAAACCAATCCAAAGACTGGACACTACGTAACGGAAGATGTGATGAGAAAAGACTTCGAATTAATGAAGTTACACAATATAAATACAGTACGTTTGGCTCACTATCCACAAGCACGTAGATTCTACGAACTGTGTAGCGAATACGGTCTATATGTTTATGATGAAGCCAATATAGAGTCACACGCAATGTACTATGGGCAAGAGTCGCTATCTAAACAACCAGAATGGGAGCAAGCACACATGGACAGAACAATGAACATGTACCTACGTAACAAAAACCACCCATCAATCGCTATTTGGTCACTTGGAAATGAAGCAGGAAATGGAATCAACTTCTACCATACTTACAGATATGTTAAAGATCAAGAAAGAGGGTTCATGAATAGACCTGTCACATACGAAAGAGCACTATGGGATATGAATAGCGATATGTATGTGCCACAATATCCTAGTGCAGCATGGTTAGAGGAGACTGGAAGTAAAGGTACTGACCGACCAGTTATACCTTCAGAATACTCTCACGCAATGGGCAACTCGAACGGGAACTTAGATATTCAATGGGAGGCTATTTGGAAGTATCCTAATCTACAAGGTGGATATATATGGGATTGGGTTGACCAAGGAATGGAAGAGCACGATGAGAATGGAAGGTTATACTATTCTTATGGCGGTGACTACGGTATTGATTCTCCAAGTGATGGAAACTTCCTGATCAATGGTATTGTTAGTCCTGATCGTACCCCCCACCCTTCAATGAACGAAGTTAAGTACGTGCATCAAGACTTTGCAGTAGAAACTGTCGATTTAGAAAAAGGCAAATTCTCAATTGTCAACAGACAATATTTCACAAACACTGATGACTATACTTTTAAATATAACATCACTGAAAATGGCAAAGAAATAGCTACAGGAACTCTTTCAATATCACTAGAAGCGCAACAATCAAAAGAAGTTTCTATTCCTGTATCAAACCTGCAAGCTAAGCCTGGTGTAGAGTATTTCATAAACTTTGTAGTTACTAAAAATAGTGCAACGAAGCTAATCCCAGCTAATCATGTTGTAGCGATAGAACAATACAAACTACCTATTACTGCACCAAAACAGACTTATGTTGAAAGCTCTAACTATCCGAAGCTAAGTGTAACTAATGCTGGAGATATAGTAACAGTAAAATCATCACAAGTTAACTTTGTGTTTAACAAAAAAAGTGGCATGGTAACTTCTTACAAAGTTAGAGGCACAGAGTATTTCGACAAATCTTTTGGGATTCAACCTAATTTCTGGCGTGCTCCAAACGATAACGATTATGGAAATGGTGGACCTAATAGATTACAGGTATGGAAAGAATCAAGCAAGAACTTTAACGTAGCAGACGTAAAAACTGAGATGCAGGGTGTAAATGCAATTATAGAAACATCATATCTATTAGCTGCTGGAAACCTATACACTATAAAATATACAATTCAACCTTCAGGCATTGTGAAAGCAGATGTTGAGTTCTTCTCGACAGACATCGAAGAAAAAAAAATGGAGGCATCAGAAGCAACACTAATGGCTACATTCTCTCCAGAAGCAACAGCTGCACGTAAGAGATCTTCAACCATCGAAGTTCCAAGAATTGGAGTTAGATTTAGAATACCTGTAAAGATGAACAATGTTGAGTACTTCGGAAAAGGCCCTGATGAAAATTACATAGATAGAGCATCTGGATCTAAAATAGGTATTTACAAAACTACCGCCGAAGATATGTATTTCCCATATGTGAGACCTCAAGAAAATGGACATAGAACTGATACAAGATGGGTAGCACTTACTGATAAGAGTGGCCTAATGGTTGTAGCAGATGAAACAATAGGTTTTAATGCACTTCGCAACTCAGTAGAGGACTTCGACTCGGAAGAAGCGACGAATCGTCCATATCAATGGAACAACTTTAGCAGTGAAGAGATAGCGGCCAGAAATGATGCAGATGCAAAGAACAAAAAACCTCGTCAAACTCACATAAATGACATTGAACCACAAGACTATATAGAGGTATGTGTAGATATGCTCCAACAGGGTGTTGCTGGCTATAACAGCGGGGGAGCAAGGCCACTTACAGAATACACTCTGCCAGCTAACAAAAACTATAAGTTGGGCTTTACGTTAGTTCCAGTAAAAAACCAAAAGGATATTGAAGAGAAATCAAGCTTAAAGTACTAAAAACTAAGTACTCCAATATAAAATATTTTGATAAGAGGAGGCAATTTAGTAA
>JAAYFB010000153.1 GCA_012728465.1 Proteiniphilum sp.
CACCATTCGGTTTATAAATGCATTTTGTCCAAAATTGAATACATAGCTTGCACCTACACTAAGAGTATGCTGTGGTGCAAATGGTATGTAATTGCCTGAATAGTTAACTGGCAATGTGTTTCTACCCACTTTCATTTCGCTAGTATAGTTTTTAAACTTTGCACTAGCAAAACCATATTCAGAGAATAGAGTGAAGTTAGTAGTAGGGTTGTATCTTACGCTTAACTCAACTCCCTTGCTTGTTGATTTTCCTGCATTATCAACAGTTCTTCCCGATGTGCCTTGGTCTTGTAGCTTGATTATTTGTATGTTGTTTACGTTTGAGTAGAATAGAGTATAGTTTAGCGATAGTCGTCTTTCAAACATCTCGTATCTACCACCTAATTCGTATGCCCAACTTGTTTCTGGGTCATATGACACTTGATCTTCTAAAGGTTGGTCACTAATCGGAATAGTAGGTATGAAATCTGCAAATTGTGGTGGCATTTGCTCTTTCATATTTTTCATCAATGATTGTTGAAGTTCCGTTTGCAATATTTTCGAAAAAGCTTGCTCGTTATATCCTCCTGATTTATATCCTTTGGATGCTGATACGTATATCATCGATGTTGGTGAAAAATCATATTGAAGTGCAAACTTCGGAAGTATTTCCCAGTAGTCTTTGCTATACTTGTCTTCCATTTTTAAATCACCTTTTACAGGAATACTTGGCATAGGTCTATTAGGTATCTGAAATTCTAAGTTTACATTACCGCCTATACTTTCTGTAAAGAAGTCTAGCTCAGTTTGTTCATAATCAAATCTGATGCCAGCTGTTGCGGACAGACCATTTAAACCAAATAAGTTGTTTACTGTTGACTGATGGAAAAATGCTGCACCCTTAACTGGTTTCTTATAAATTCCTGGTAGTTCAATACGTCCGTTGTTGTCATATACTATTCTTAGTGGTGCGCCTACACTTGTTGTTATTCTGTCTAGTTGTGATTGCATCACTGCCACTGCATCTTCTTTAAGAGTTACGGGTGTGTCAACCGTTCTGTTATCAATAAATCCAAACAGACCATATACCCATTTGTAGTTGCTACTGCTTTCTGATTTAATAGTGAATTCTTGACTCAATGAGCGTTGCTTTTGCATTTGAGTAATCGTGAATACCGATTTCTCAGTGTAGTCTTGATCCATCACCATTTTGTCGTCAAGTAGTTGGTATCCAGTTGTTGAGTTCAGGCTGAATCCATCGCCTTTATAGTTTAGGGTCAGACCATTTGTGAAAAGATTTCTTTTGTATGATGAAGGATCGTTGGCAGTAGCAGTAGTTGAATCTGCGTGCATGTATGGAAACCCATTTTGAATAAAATGATCGAAGTTGGCAGAATATAGGGCTTTAAATGAAGGAGTTATTTCCCATTCCATTTTTATTTTTCCACCTGCGTTTTTAGTTCCATCAATTCTTTTATTGGTAAAGCTATTTTTGAAATATCCATCATTCCGCTTGTAGTATGCCCCTGCTGAAACACCAAACTTATCACTAAGTTTATTGTAGTGTGACACGCTAGCTCCAAAATGTCCATAGCTTCCACCTTCCACCATAAAAGATGTGCCTTGATGTGTAAGAGGTGATAAGGTGTAGATATTAACAATTCCTCCAATGGCATTACGTCCATATAGAGTGCCTTGTGCTCCTCTTAAAATTTCTACTCTTTGTATGTCTTGAAACTCGAAATCGAAGGCTGAGGGGTTAAAGTTTGGTATATTGTCAACATATAAGCTCACTGTTTGTGCACCCGATCTAGCCCCAATCCCCCTAATATATATGGGTGTAGATACTCTAGATCCATATGAAGGAATGAAGAAGTTTGGGATTACGCTACTTAACTCGGGTAGCGATTGTATTCTACTATTCGCAAGTTGCTTTGGCGACAATACTGATACCGCACTAGGCATATTCTTAAGCAGATTTGTCTCTTTTACTGATGAGGTAATCACAAATTCATCAAGAAAATATGCTTTTAATGTATCTTGAGGACTACCTTCTTTGTCTGTAGGTCCACCATTGGTGGCAAATGATAATTGTATAGCACTTATGGCTAATAGGAAGATTATAAACTTTCTCATTTATTATAATATTAAGATATTTTTATGATGCAAAGTTATAGAATGATATTATTATTGACAATCACTACAAATAGTGATTTTTTTCTTTAATTGAATATGAAGCAAAAAAACTGACTCATCTGGATGAGGGTTCATACAGATGAGTCAGTTTAATATTTTAAGCAAGACTGTTATCTCTTATTGTGCTTTCTCTTTTGTGAAGATTTTGTCTATTACATTTTCAGCTTTAAGTATATCTTTAAGATCCTCGTATGGAATATCTACTTCAATTACTCCCATTACGTATGGAGCAATCTCGTATTGATTAAAGGCATAGTGAATACCTTCATCATCAAGCCAAAAGTTATTGTTAGGGAATATGTCTTCAATATTGAAAAAGCCTTTTTCCACTAATCCTTCTGGAGTAGTTACATCATTTTCAACCATCAATTTATTTACCATAATTTCTGCAAGCGATTTCTGATAGTTGGGAACAAATATATCTTCTTCCGAAATAGTAACTAGTTCATTTAAATCTATATTTGTGTAAGTAACTCTCATTGATCCATGAGCACCACCTGTATAGGTGCTTTGCTCTACTGAATAGCTTATCAATGAATTGTTTTGAAACAACACCTTGTTGTTGTAGTTCAAATAATACCAATACCACATGGGACCACTACTGCCTTCTGGCAACCTCTTAGCCTCTTCGTAGTAAGAGTTTGAAAGCGATTTGTAGTCTTCTCTATATTGTGCCAAGAAGTTATCTGTTGCCTCTTGAGGTGATAGATTGTCATTATCAACATCAGAAAAGAAAGTGCCTACAAATATTTGTTGTAAACGAGCCAAATCCTCATCCGATTTAAATTTCTTTGGATACAGAAAGTTAATGTTTACATCTGCATGTGGCAATGTTGTATCATTAACTTCTAAAAGCTGAACGTGCTCACTAACCACTATACTGTCGAATGTTATACTGTTCTCGTTCTGCTTTGTTTTTTTGCATGATGCAAGCATTACAAAAAAACAAAGAATAAGTACTGGATAAATAATTGATCTATTCTTCATAATTTTCTGTGGTTTTAGTTATTGAATTATTTGTTTGATAGCCCCAAGATTGGGAAAGAACTCAACCTTGATAGGTTGTTTCTTATTGTCCAACATTCTTTTTGTTAGCACATCTTGTGTGCCAAATTGTACGATATCAATTTCTTGATTGTTAAGCACTCTATTATTAAATTCGATCGTGAGTTGAGCCTTTGCAGGTATATTATATACTACACCCTCCGACAACTTTTTATCGAAGCTCTGCTTTTCCTTATCAGTAAGGAATATCTCTGGTCTAGGATTTTTTCTTTTTAGAGATAGATATATCGGTTCGCCAGCCAGATTATCTGCGTCAATTGGGCCTAGTTTTTTTGAGAATCGACCAATAACCATTCTATCTATATCTTGATTGTTTGGAACAACATTTATCTCTTTGATGAAATATTCAGTTTGTATGTTGCCAGTAAATAGCTCGGTAAGAGCTCTTTCTTGATTATCTATTTGCTCCATCACAATTTTGTAAGCCTCACCATCTGGTGGCATATTGTCAGCTTCGCCAATTAATATGTCGTTCTTGCTTCGGCGTAAATCAAATATTTGTCTGGATACTAGCTCTGCTTGTTTAGCAGTTGAGCCAGCCATCAATACTTCCTCTCCAAGAAAACGCCTAGCGTTTATTGGAGCCGCAGAAGGGGCGGGTAGTTGATAGTTTGCTTTACCTTCAATTATTGCGTCAGTATTTATTGCGCCAATAAGCCCATCTACAGTTAGCTCTACGAATGGAGCTATCGATTTTGGGTTGAAAATAACCATGAATGATTGTTCAGGATTAGGAACCCCAATATTATCAACAAATACTTCTTCGATAGTATATTCAGTGTTACTTTCTGTGATTGGGTCAATGTTAAGATATCTTTGGGCAAACTGATAAAATTCACCCCTAGTATATACAGTCTTCTTTACCTTCACTGTTACTGATAAAGACGTTTTGGGTAATGAGTACACCACACCATAGTTGTTAGCCTTTATTGCGTTAGTCCTCACCGATTGCTGTGCTTGCATAATTGCTGTTGTAGCAAACAGAATAGTAATAATCAGGGTTTGAATTTTAAGTCTCATGCTTTAATTAAAAAAAATGTTCTTGTTAATGTGCATTCTGAAATTGCTCCAAGAAGCTTACATCATTCTCCGAGAACATACGTAAGTCTTTTACTTGATATTTCAGATTTGTAATTCGCTCTATTCCCATTCCTAATGCGTATCCGCTATATACTTTGCTGTCAATACCACAGTTTTCAAGCACATTTGGGTCAATCATTCCACAGCCAAGTATTTCTACCCAACCAGTATGTTTGCAAAATGGGCATCCCGTGCCACCACATATATTACATGATATATCCATTTCGGCACTTGGCTCTGTGAATGGGAAGTATGATGGGCGAAGTCTTATTTTAGTATCTTCTCCAAACATCTCTTTGGCAAAGAAAAGGAGTGCTTGTCTTAAATCAACAAACGATACATCTTTATCAATATACAATGCCTCTACTTGATGGAAAAAACAGTGTGCACGATACGAAATGGCCTCATTCCTATAAACACGTCCAGGGCAAATAATCCTGATTGGTGGCTTAGTGTTTTGCATCACACGTGTTTGCACCGATGAGGTGTGTGTGCGAAGCACTACTTGTGGGTCGCTTTGGATGAAAAATGTATCTTGCATATCTCGTGCAGGATGATCGTCAGCAAAGTTTAGAGCTGAAAATACATGCCAGTCATCTTCTATTTCGGGACCTTCGGCTATCGAAAACCCCAATCGCTTGAAAATATCATTAATTTCCTCTTTTACTATAGATAGTGGATGACGTGCACCAAGAGGTATAGGATATGACGTGCGAGTTAAATCTATCTCAGTATTTTGTACGTTTGAGTTTTCAAACTCCTCTTTTAATGCCTTTATTTTATCTTGTGCTATTTGTTTAAGCTGATTAAGTTTCATCCCAACTTCACGCTTTTGATCTGCAGGGACTGTTCTAAAGTTGTCCATTAAGACCGATATAGAACCCTTTTTACTCAAATATTTGATACGTAGGGCTTCAAGTTCTTCTGCGTTTTGTGCTCTTAAATTTTCTATCTCGTCTAAAAGCGAGTGAATTTTATCTAACATACGATTTTTTTTACTGATAATTAATATGCAAAAATACATTTTTCTTGTTGATTATCCTTGAAAATAAAGAAAGAATTCATTTTGAAAGCTTTTTGCAAAACATGTTGTATTTTTGTGGATGTTGATGTTAAATGAATAAGAAAAGGTGAAATGCTTGATAAAGTAAAGAGATATATTGCCGATAATAAGCTGTTTGAACAGTCTGATAAGCTTCTAGTTGGGCTCAGTGGTGGTGCTGATTCTATGGCTTTGCTAAATGTTTTGATTGAACTAAAGTATGATTGTTTTGCGGCCCATTGTAATTTTCATCTTAGAGGCGAGGAGTCTGATAAAGACCAGCTGTATGTAGAAGATTGGTGCAACTTTAAGAATATTCCTCTCATTACAGTTGATTTTGATACGACCAAATATGCAGCTGATAATAAAATATCTATTGAGATGGCAGCTCGTGAATTGCGATATAGATGGTTTGAGAGAGTTCGTAAGGATCATGATGCTGATTATATAGCTGTGGGGCATCATCTAAACGATTCAATTGAGACTTTTCTTCTCAATCTTATTCGCGGCACTGGCATTAGTGGACTTAGTGGTATTGCGCCAAAAAATGGAAGGGTGGTGCGTCCTTTACTATCTGTAAGTCGTGAAGAGATTGAGGAATACTTAGATGGTAAGGCTACTAACTTTAGAGTTGATAGTACTAATCTTGAGGATATATATACCCGAAACTTTGTTCGTCTCAATCTTTTACCCTCTCTCGAAAAGATTAATCCCTCTATTAATGATGCTATAGCACGTACTTCTAAAAATTTATCGGAAGTAGAAAAGGTGTATCGTCATGTGATGGAGAAAGATATAAAAGTGGTTTTACTAGACAATGTTATTGATATTGAAAAGCTGAAGCAAACTATATCACCACAATCTGTGCTGTTTGAAATTCTATTCCCTTTGGGCTTTTCACCTTCATCCATTGAAGATGTATTAGATAGTATTGACGCTACACCAGGAAAGGTTTTTTATTCGCCAAGCCATAGATTGATAAAAGATCGTATATCCCTTTTGATTGATGAGTTGAGTACTAACGAAGTTGAAAACAGAACATTCACTATTAATAAGGGGAATACTCATATTGATTTGCCTTTGGATATGAGTTTTGATGTTAAGCCGTATCCCGTTGATATAACAAAATCACCTAAATATCTTTATCTGGATGCAGATTTGATTACGTATCCGTTAGTATTGCGAAAATGGCAGCTAGGAGATTGGTTTGTACCTTTTGGGATGAAGGGACGAAAGAAACTAAGTGATTTTTTTACCGATCAAAAGTTTAGCATTAAGGATAAGGAAGATGTTTGGATATTAGTGTCGGGCGAAGATATAGTTTGGGTAGTAGGGCACAGAAGTGATGATAGATTTAGAGTAACCCCCAAAACAAAAAATGTTTTAGTCATCAATATTTAAATGATTTTATTGCACTTATTGATGCAATGTGGCAATTATGCATCATATATATTCGAAAAGTCATTTTTTTGTTTGTCAAAACTATTTTTTTTTGTAATTTCATTGCCTAATAAAATATGCTTGATAAAATAAATTGTCTAACTATTATAAAAAAATAAACACGATGAAAGCTGACCCATTAAAAGATTTTCTAGTGGTTGCTGCCGTATCCACTTTGTCATACCTCTTTGTGAGAAATTATATGAAACGTAAAAAGGCGGAGAAACAAATGAAAGATTTTATTCACTTTCAGTTGTTTTGATGGTACAATATAATTGATTACAGCATTTATCTGTGCTGTGATATTATGGTGAGGGCATAGCTTTATGAGTTATGCCCTCACTCTTACACAACAATTCCCATCCCTCACCATCTCCCAACAATATATTTTTATTA
>JAAYFB010000023.1 GCA_012728465.1 Proteiniphilum sp.
CAAGGATAGTTTTTATAGAGCCATGACAGTTCTTGTTGCATCTAGTCCATGTGCATTAGCAATATCTACTCCTAGTGCTTTGCTTAGTGGAGTGGCACGTGCAGCTAAAGGTGGCGTATTGATAAAAGGTGGACGACCATTAGAGGACTTGGGTATGTTGTCAGCTTTAGCATTCGACAAAACAGGCACTCTTACCGAGGGGAAGCCTAAGCTTACCGATATTGTTGCATTTGGTGATACTACAGAAACGGAGATACTGAAAATTGCTATTGCTGTTGAGAGCTTGAGTGATCATCCGTTGGCTCATGCCATCGTTAGGGATGGCTCGCAGAGATTGAACGGGGAGGCTAGTTACGAGGCACAAAACATGGAGTCTGTAACAGGCAAGGGATTGAAAGCGGAGGTAAATGGTGATGTTATATACATTGGCAACCTTACTCTGCATAACAATATTGATGATGTAATGCCAAACGAGGATATAGTATCTAAAATCTATAAGCTTGAAGAGCAAGGAAATACAACAATGCTTATTCGTAGCAATGACACATATTTGGGCATAATAGCTCTTATGGACGTGGCACGCCCCGAGGCTAAGGATACATTGTTGAAGTTGAAGAAACTAGGCATCAAACGAATGGTTATGCTAACGGGGGATAATCAAAAGGTGGCTGATGCAGTGGCTAGTGAGATAGGTATTACCGATGCTTGGGGTGGATTGCTTCCCGAAGAGAAGGTTGGAGCAATAAAGAGCATTAAGGCAAATGAACTTAAAGTGGCAATGGTGGGTGATGGTGTGAATGATGCTCCTGCAATGGCACATAGCACTGTAGGTATTGCAATGGGTGCAGCTAGCTCTGATGTAGCATTAGAAACAGCTGATATTGCACTTATGGGTAATTCGCTCGATACTTTGCCTTTTGCTATCGGACTTAGCCGAAAAGCAAGACAGATTATAAAACAAAACATATGGATAAGCCTTGGTGTGGTTGTACTTCTTATTCCAGCCACAATTTTTGGGATTGCTAATATGGCAGTTGCAGTGGTGATACATGAGGGCTCTACACTTGTGGTGGTATTTAATGCTTTGAGATTGCTGAGGTATAAGAAGTAGATTGAATTAGATATGTGATTAATCTCTGATATTCAACAGTTATTAGTTTGTGTTTGTTATTCGACACATAGTAATAGATATTCGAGGAAGAGTATTCATTTTGCAATCCTCATTTATTCTCTTAAATTTGTACTTCACAATTATCTAACGACAATCATAATGAATTTAAATAAACTCACACTCATACTCACTGCATTTATGAGTATGGTGTGCTTCAACTCATTTGCCCAAAAATATTCTAATCCCGTTGATGTACCTATTGCACTTAGTGGTGGTTTTGGTGAGCTGCGAGCAAACCATTTTCACTCTGGTATAGATTACAAAACGCTGCAAGTAATTAATAAACCAATATACTCTATTGCCGATGGATATGTTTCGCGAATTAGTGTGTCGCCCAGTGGCTATGGATTAGCATTGTATGTTACTCATGAGGATACGGGTCACACTTCTGTTTATGCTCACCTTAATAGCTTTGCTGATAACATTGCTGCGTATGTGAGAAAGCAACAGTATGAAAAGGAAACCTTTCGTATAGAGTTGTATCCAGAAAAAGATATGTTTCCTGTAACTAAAGGACAACAAATAGCATTGAGTGGTAATACTGGTAGCTCAGGTGGTCCACATCTTCACTTTGAAGTGCGAGATGCTATAACTCAAGATCCACTTGATCCACTTGATTTTTTTAAACACACTGTGTTAGATACTCAAAAGCCCGATTTGCGAAGGATATCGTTTTATCCTCAATTGGGTAAAGGTGTGATAAATGGTAGTAATGAGCCAATAAGAATTAATATTGCAAAAAATAATCAAGGTGCACCTCTTGCTGTTGGGCAAACTATTCGAGCATGGGGTAAGATAGGAGTAGGTGTAGAGGCCTATGATAAAATGAATGGTCAACACAATATATATGGCATCAAGCACGTAAGGTTGTTTGTAGATGAGAAAAAACATTTTAGTCAGACTATAGGTAGATATTCCTTTTCAAACACAAGTATGTTGAATGCTTTAATTGATTATGAAGATTGGAGAAAGAGAAGAACATTCTTAATGAAGTCGTTTGTACTACCGGGTAATAAGCTAAACTTTTATGATGCGGTTGATAATGGATACATTAACATTAATGAGGAACGAAACTATAGGATGAGATATGAGCTCGAGGACTACCATGGTAATGTGCTTACTTACTCATTCGTCATTGAGGGTGTTAAGCAAGATATTGCTGTTCCCGAGGATAAAGGGTATTATATGTCATATATTTTTAGAAACTATTTTGTTGACTCCGACTTTGTTCTGGATATACCTCGTGACAACTTGTATGAGGATGTTTTTTACTACCACAACAAAATAAGCTCCGACGAGTACTTGTCAGATATTTATAAGATTAACGATAAGCCCGTCCCTTTACATAATAGTGCAAAGATGTGGATAAAGTTGAAAGTGGATACCTTAGCTAACAAAAAGCAATATGGTATTGTGGATGTTACTGGCAGGATGAGTTGGGTAGGGGTTATATATAAAAACGGTGGTGTAGAGACCTCTATTGGCGAGCTGGGTAGGCAATATGCAATATCGTATGATAATGTTCTCCCAGTAATTACACCTGTGAATGCTGCAAGCTGGAAATCTAATAGAAAAATACAGGTAAGATTGAGTGATAATTTAAGTGGCATTGCTCATTTTAGAGGAACTATCAATGGAGAATATGTGCTTTTCAAGCACGATATGAAATCGCCAGTATATACCTACACATTTGACGAAGTGGTTGCAAAGCAGAGTGGGACGTTACACTTTGAGTTTGTTGTCACAGATGGTGCTGGCAATGTTGCTAGGTATGAGTATGATATTTAGTGATAACACAACCTTTAGGTTTGAGAGCAAGAGCTATCATACCTAAAGGTTAGTCATTTTATTGAACATTGTGCTAGTTACTAATTGGCTAATGGGGTTGGGTTTCAAACCAATCTTTATTTCAGCCCTAGTGTCTCTTGTGCTAGCTCAATTTCTTTTTTAGTTCCCGTATGTTTACCCGTCACGTCGGATAGTTTTACACACTCTTGCCATTGTTCTTTCTCTGTCATCTTACAACGAAACAGTTTCATTACTATATTCATGCCCGTGATTCCATTTCCTACATCATTAGTAAGATTGGTTCCAATGCCAAAGGTAGCACCAATTTTATTGTTGCAGTAATTTTTTATTTCAGTTGCTTTATCCACATCTAGGCTGTCAGAGAAAACAATGTACTTATACTTAGGGTTGATGCGAAGCTCTTCGTATCTGCGAATTGCCTTATCTACAAAAACAAGTGCATCACCACTATCTTGTCGTAGGCTTGTAAATAATGCAGCATGCTTTTTGCTAAAGTTTTTCAAAAATACGTCGGTAGTGTATGTATCTGTAAGCACTGTTCCTAAGTCTCCATCATATACATTAATCCAGTTTTCCATTGCCATAAAGTTGGCCATCTTGTAACCATATATGGAGCCATGAAATTGAACCCACTCATGTGGATGCGTACCCGAAACATTAAGGTTGTGCTTGAATGCTAAATATACATTACTTGTACCAAAAAAAGAATCTCCTGCATGTTCTTTCATCAGTTTGGTAATCCTATCTTCTACATCAAAGCTAAATCGACGACGCATACCAAACAATGAGAAAACAATATCATTATCTTTCATCTTATTGGCTTTTTCTATTGCCACTTCCTCTAGGTATTGCAAGTCTGGTGTTTGTCCAGTTTCGCGATAGTATAGCTCAGACACGGTTGCAAGTATAGGAGTTTCCCACAAGGTGATACGATAGAGTAATCCACTAGCCTTTATTTTTAATTTATTATTGTCAAGGCTCACACGCACTTCAGATGGGTCGAACTTAAACCCCTTAAGAAAATCGAGATATATAGGTGGAAGGTATGGTAATTTCTTTCTAACGAACTCCTCTTCATCCTTGCTAAGATAAAGCTGCGACATATTGTGTAGCTCATCAATCACTAGTTTGTCAAATCCATCAGGATAATCTCCGTTACTTCTATCTACAAATTCAAACTCCCCAAAAGCACGTGGAAATAGTTTTGCGTATGCGTAACTAGTTGTAAACTTGTATAAGTCTGTGTCGAGGATGCTTTTAATTATTCCCATTATTAGTAGTTTAGTTCTGTTTATGTGTATTACAACGCTTTGATAGATGTTAGGTTCAAAATTGATACGTAAGTGTGTAATCGATTAAACTGAGTTAACCGATTACACAATATCATGTTTTGAATAATATCTATTTTAACAACTTATCAAGCACCTCAATATTATAAGGAGAGGTTGCTTTCTTGCCTTCGGGTGTGTATAACTGATTTATTCTTTCAGCGTATGCATCATATACCTTATGCTTTACAATTTTCATTGTAGAGTTTATCATGCCATTGCTTTCGGAGAAGGGCTCTTCGATGATTGCAAAGCCAGAGGGTATCCATCGATGTGGGAACATGTTTTCAAGCTCTCCACCTTTCAGGTATCTTGCAATTTCTGTTTCGATAAGTTTGGCAGCTTCATTAGCATCTGAAGTATGTTTCTTTAATTCAGTAACGTTAGGCACTATTAGGGCTGTTGTGTATGGCTTTTGATTGTTATAAAGTACTATTTGTTCTATCAAAGATGATTTTGCCATGATAGACTCTTCAATTCCTTCGGGTGAAAACTTTTCACCATCATCGCTAATTAGTAATGATTTTGTGCGACCTAACACAAATAGATAACCATCTCTGTCGATATAGCCCATGTCGCCAGTGCGTAACCAATTGTCAACAATAGTTTCTGCAGTAGCTTCGGGGTTTTTCCAATATCCTTTCATGACGTTGCCACCACGAATAATAATTTCGCCTCTCTCACCAATTGGCACCTCAAGCAAGTTGTCATCCACAATTTTGATATCCATATTCGGGACAGGTTTGCCCGATGAACCTAACTTGTGAGCAGTAGGGCTATTGGCGGATATAATAGGTGTAGCTTCAGAAAGTCCATATCCCTGATACATTGGGATGCCTATTGCGTAGAAGAACCTTTGCAACTCAATATCCAATAAGGCACCTCCACCAATAAAGAACTTCATATTGCTAGCAAATGATTGTCGCACTTTCGAAAAGATTATCTTGTCGTACATAGCGTAAAGTGGTTTTAGCCAAAACTTGGCTCCACCGCCTTTATTGAAGCCCTCTTTATTGTATTCGTAAGCAACCTTTAATGCTTTCTTAAATAAATTGCTTGTAAATTCGCCCTGCTTCTCAATTCCTGACTCTATGTTTTTCCTAAAGTTGCTAGCTAGTGCGGGCACACTCATTATGAGATGTGGGTTAATCTCTTTAAGGCTCTTGGGAACATTGCGTAAAACCTCAATTGATGATTTGCCCATGGCAACTGATGCTATGGAAGCACCACATTTCATAAATGCATAGATACCAGCAGTGTGACCAAATGAGTGGTCCCACGGAATAATAAGTAGTTGACGGAAATATGCGGGAATACCATTCAATAACTCCACTGCTTGTTCGGAATTGCACACATAATTGCCATGCGATAGCATTATTCCTTTAGGATTAGCAGTTGTGCCAGAAGTGTATGATATGTTAGCAAGGGTGTCGGGTGTTAGCTCTGATATTCTTCTATCAAGCAAGTCGTTGTTTTCTTGCAATATGTTTTTGCCCATATCTAGCACTGTGTCAAACAATATTTCATCATCCTGTAATTCATTTTCAGGGTCTATCAATATATATTTGGTTATAGTTTCAAAGGCTTTCTTCATTGGCCTTATCTTAGATATTTGCTGGTCAGATGCAATAATAATGCTACATTCTGAGTGGTTTACTCTAAATGCGATATCATGTTCTGTATCTAGCTTCACGGATAGTGGCACACAAATGGCCCCTGTATGTAGCACACCTAGCTCACCAACTATCCAGTTGTTTTTTCCTTCCGACATTAGTGCTACTCTATCACCTTGTTTAACACCTAGAGCGATGAGTCCTGCTGCAAATTCCCTTGCTTTAGTTTGTACTTCTTTGTAAGTTAGTGAGGTGTAATTCACCCCCTCTCTTGCTTCATAAAGGAATGGGCTATCAGAAAATTTATCGACAGCCTCATTTAAAAATTGTACTAATGTTTTGCTCATATTATATTCGATTTTTTTTGTATGTTCTTGATTGTATCCTCCCGCTTCTTTACTTTCAATAGTGTACTTCTTAGTCAGCAACATGGTAAATACTTGGCGTTCTGTAACCATTAGCTCCATTGGACGCCACGCCCCCAAATGCTGAAAGTATTAATAGTTTATTTTTCATTTTGAAATTGATTAATCTTCCCAATCTAAAATTCTTTTTTCTCTGTCCAGTTTCCTAATATCACTTACCTCTTGTGTTACTTCAAGCACACCTTTGTATTCATTATTATCATCTCTAATTGCAAAGTATTGAATATATACACTTTTGCCATTACTCATGTTTATCCAAAAGTTAGCATTATCTTTTCTCCCTTCTCTGAACGATTTAATGATCTTTTCGACAATGTGAACGCTTTCGTGAGGGTGGCAGTTATGTACATCTCGTCCTATTATAGCATTGCTACGGTGGAATATTCTATCCTTTGGCGTAGAGAAAAAGCGAACCTTGTCATTTTCATCTACAAATGTTATATCTACAGGAAGATGATTGAATAGTAGTATGATTTGTTCTACTGATAAAAAACCGCTTCTTAGGTTTATACCATTATTGTAATTGCTTCGGATTGGATTTATTGCATTTTCTCTTTTTGCAGGATTGTAAAATGGAAGTCCCGACTCTATACTCTCGTTCCATAGTGCATTTATTAGATTAGCATCTATATTTTTTTCGATGTATGGGTATAGTAGTTTTTCTTCTCTAAAAACCATTGCATG
>JAAYFB010000154.1 GCA_012728465.1 Proteiniphilum sp.
TCAGCATATGATTGCAGTATATTATTCTGTTTATCACCTAAGTTAGAGCCTAGCCCTAAGAATAAACTATGCATACCTTGAAACTAGTACTTAAATAATTAACATTGCATCTCCATATGCACCAAATCTATAACCCTCTTTGATTGCTACATCATAAGCATTCATCACTTTGTCATAGTCACCAAAGGCAGCTACCATCATTAACAACGGTGAATAAGGTAAGTGGAAATTACTTATCAAAGCATCGGGAAAAGTGAATTCGTAAGGAGGGAAAATAAACTTATTAGTCCATCCTGTTTTTGGTTTTATATGTCCATCAGTGCTAATAGTAGTTTCAATAGCACGTAAAACAGATGCACCTACCAAACATACCTTATTACCTCTATCTTTTGCAGAATTTGCTGCATTACACAACTCTTCAGTAACAATCATCTCTTCCGAGTCAATTTTATGCTTGGTTAGATCCTCAACATCAATATCTCTATACACACCTAAACCATGGTGAAGAGTAAGATATCCACTCTCTATGTTTTTGATACGCATTCGCGTCATCAACTCACGGCTAAAGTGCAATCCTGCAGCAGGTGCTACTACTGCACCAACATTATCTGCAAAAATATTTTGATATCTATCCGCATCATCTGGTTCTGCTGATCGCTCAAAATATTCTGGTATTGGTGTTTCGCCAACTGCATGAAGCTGCTCCTTAAACTCATCGTAAGGACCATCATACAGGAAACGAATTGTTCGACCTCTTGAAGTAGTGTTATCTATAACCTCTGCTACAAGTTCATCATTTTCACCAAAATATAATTTATTTCCGATTCTAATCTTTCTAGCTGGGTTAACAAGAACATCCCATAAATGCTGATCTGCATTTAATTCACGCAAAAGAAAAACCTCTATTTTTGCACCTGTTTTCTCCTTACTACCAAATAGTCTAGCAGGAAATACCTTAGTATCATTAAAGATAAAGAAATCATGTTCATCGAAATAGTCAATAATATCTTTAAAAATAACATGTTCTATCTTATCTGAATCTTTGTGTAATACCATTAACCTTGACTCATCTCGATGTTTACTCGGAAATTTTGCTATCAACTCTTCCGGCAAGTTGAATTTAAATTGTGAAAGCTTCATATAATAATAAACTAATCTTTTTTTTCTGTAGTAATTATGTGTTTATCAAAAATATCATCCAGTTCGTCAACCTTCAAACATTGTTGAACTGTAATATCTCCAACCATAGTTCGTTCAAGCCCTGTAAGATGTGCTCCCGACTGAAGTGCAACACCAATATCTCTAGCCAGTGCACGAATATAGGTACCCTTGCTACATGTTACACGTACTGAAATTGTTGGCAAACTATAGTCCAGCAGTTCAATGCTATCTATAACCAACTTCTTGGGTTTTAGTTCAATGTCCTCATTCTTTCGAGCAAACTCGTAAGCTCTTTTACCATCCACCTTCACGGCAGAAAAAACTGGAGGAACCTGATCTATTTCTCCAATAAAGGTTTTAAGACACTCTTCCACCTTTTCTCTCGATATATGATCTATTGGATACTCCGCATCTATTTCGGTTTCCAAGTCAAAAGATGGTGTGGTAGCACCTAGCTTAATTTCTGCTACATACTCCTTCGTCAAAGCTTGCAGTTGATCTATTTGTTTGGTCATTTTTCCTGTACAAATCATCATTACTCCCGTTGCCAGGGGGTCAAGTGTACCTGCATGACCAACTTTTAGTTTTTTCATTTTCAGCCTCTGACAAAGCTTTGCCCTTACCACTTTCACCAATCTAAATGATGTCCAATGTAAAGGCTTATCAATGTAGAGAACTTCTCCCTCAATAAAGTTCATTAATTAAATAACGTTTAATCCTGTTCCTGACAACATTAATACTATCAAAATAAGTCCTACGATAATTCTATACCATCCAAAAGCTTTAAATCCATGCTTTGTAAGAAAATCTATAAAAAATCTGATAGCAATAATAGCTACTAAAAAAGCAACTACATTACCAACCGCTAGCGTTATCGCATGCTCCTTTAGCATTGCCATGCTTGCAGGGTCTTTCATAAGCTTAAACATCTTATAACCTGCTGCTGCAGCCATAGTTGGCACTGCTAGAAAGAATGAAAATTCTGCAGCATTTTTTCTATTTAGTTTAGTGCTCATACCACCTACTATTGTAGCAAACGATCGAGACACACCTGGTATCATTGCAATACATTGAATAAGGCCAATTTTCAAAGACCTTTGCCAAGAAATAGATTGATCATTTATTGGCTTGTTAAACCATTTATCTACAAACAGCATAACTACACCACCTATAATAAGCATTACACTCACTACAAATACATTCTCTAGCAAATCATCAATGATGTCACTAAATAGTAACCCCAAGACAGCTGCTGGTAATAATGCAATAAATAACTTCCAGTAAAAGTCAAACTTATGTAAGAATCGTTTTAAATATGTCCAATACTTTTGACTTGTATTTAAGCCTACAACAGAATCTTTGTCAAAAATCTTTATCTTATTTAGTTTAAAAAACTTTTTCCAATACAGAACCACTACCGATAAGATAGCACCAAACTGAATTATCACTGTAAAAGCTTTTACAAACTCTGTGCTCTCAACCCCCATCATTGACTGTGCAATAATCATATGCCCAGTAGAAGATACGGGGAGAAACTCTGTTAACCCCTCAACAATAGCAATAATAATTGCTTCTAAAATACTCATCTATAATTATTTTTGCTCTTTAGTACTATCTGTTTTATCTGGATACAATATCCCAACTATCATTAGAGCAAAACCTACTAGGCAAACAACTGGTGCAACTTTAATTCGGCGAGGACTAAAAATATCTGGTTCAAACCCCTCTATAGTGGTTGCAGGACCGCTCATCAATAGGAATCCTATGATAATGATTAATACTGCCACACCTGTAATTATCAGATTGGTTTTATGAAAGGCAAGTTTCTTTTTAGACATATTTTTTATTTAAATATTTATACGTAATACATATTATCAGCATCCATCTTTAGGTATCTATTTACAGCAAAGTGAGTAGCAAGTACTGATATAAATATACCCATAAAAACTACAATACCAAAAACTATTCCTAACTCAAATAAATTAACAAAAGCTCGTAGCTCTGTATATGATCTATTGAAATAAACTAATATCAATAAAATTGAAATGTTTGCTAGTATTCCAGCCAATATCCCTGTAACAACATTACTTCTGATAAATGGTTTTCTAATAAAACTTCCATTTGCCCCAACTAGCTTCATAGTATTTATGATAAAACGTTTGGAATATATGCTGAGTCGTATTGTGTTTCTTATCAATGCAAATGATATAAATACTAAGACTATTGATATTACTAGAAGCACGGCAGTAATCTTTGAAATATTATCATTAATCATATCTATTGCCTCTTGCCTATAAAGCAAATCAGACACATTACTCTGATCTCTTATTGTATTACTGATATATGCAATACTATCAGCATTTGCATATTCTGAAAAAATAAATATTTCAATAGCATCATAAGCAGGATTATAACCAAGCAATTCTTCTGGATCCTCACCAAGGTCTATAATAAGTTGTTCTTTGGCTTCTTCTTTACTAACAAATCGTGATGATTTAACAAAAGGTTGCCCATCAATATTTTTTCTTATTCTTTGAATTTGAGCATCATTTATGTCAGTATCTAAAATGACGCTGAAACTAATGTTCTCTTTAACATAGCTAGATAATCCATTTCCTAAAAACCAAATTAGGATTGTCATTCCCAGCAATATCAACACCAATGTTACACTAATTGTAGATGTGATTTTTGCATTAACAAATCTGTAGGCGGATATTTTTTTCTTTCTGGACATACGTTATTAGTTACAAAGAAAATATTATTGATTTTTAGTTGATACTATTTATCAAAATTGAGTGCAAAGAAACACATAAATTGCTAGTATTTGAAATAATTATGTATAATATTCAATAAAAAACTATCAGTCAACA